>CAZNNA010000149.1:3077-8163 GCA_964573825.1 uncultured Treponemataceae bacterium | reverse complement strand
GACCAGGATAGGCGACTACGTCGTCACCGAGAGCGGCTTCGGCGCCGACATGGGCTTCGAGAAATTCATAGACATCAAGTGCCGCGAGAGCGGCATGTTCCCCGACGCGGTGGTCGTCGTGGCCACGGTCAGGGCCCTCAAGATGCACGGCGGCGGCCCCAAGGTGACGCCCGGCAAGCCCCTCGCGGGCGCCTACGTCCAGGAGGACCTGGAGCTGGTCAGGAAGGGACTCGCGAACCTGGAGGCCCACCTGGGCATAGTCAGGAAATTCGGCGTACCCGCCGTGGTAGCCATCAACGCCTTCCCCACGGACACGGAGCGGGAGTGGGGCCTCATACGCGAGGCGGCCGTCAAGGCCGGTGCCGTAGACGCGGTGGTGACGCGCAACTGGGCCGAGGGCGGCGCCGGGGCGCTGGCCCTGGCCGAGGCGGTCGAGAGGGCCGCCTCTCGCCCGAGCGACGTCAAGCCCTTCTATCCCCTCGACCTATCGATCAAGGAGAAGATCGAGCGCATAGCCCGCGAGGTCTACGGCGCCGACCACGTCTCCTACTCGGCGGAGGCGGACAAGGCCATAGAGAAATTCGGCGAGCTGGGCTTCGGGCGCCTGCCGATATGCATGGCCAAGACGCAGTACTCGCTGTCCCACGACCCGGCGATAAAGGGAGCCCCCAAGGGATTCATCTTCCCGATCAACGACGTGCGCATAGCCGCCGGGGCCGGCTTCATCTACCCGCTGTCCGGCGAGATAAACACCATGCCAGGCCTGTCGAGCAAGCCGGGCTACCTGGGCATGGACCTGGACGTTGATACGGGCCGGGTCAAGGGGCTGTCGTAAGGGCCGGGCCGCGGGGCCGGCGGAGGAGCCCCGGCCGCTTCGCCGCCCGCGGCCGAGGGACCGCTCGAGGCCGCGTAGGTCCTAGGCGAGGTGCTCGACGAGTATCTTGGCCCCGATGAGGACGAGGACGACGCCGCCCGCGGCTCCGGCCCAGCGCTCCAGCCGCGAGCCCACGCGCCGGCCGAATTCGCAGCCCGCCATGCATATGGCGAAGGTGACGACCCCGATGATGCCGGCGGCGATCCAGATGGGCGCCTTCATGACGCTATAGCCCATGCCCACGGCCAGCGCGTCCACGCTGGTAGCGAAGGCCAGGACGAGGAGCCTGCGCCCGCTCAAGCCGGCGGACTCCTTCCCCGCGGGGGATACACTCACCTCCTCGCAGGCGCCCTCGGCCGGCCGTCCGCGGCGTAGCGAATCGACGAGCATCTTGCCGCCAACCGCGGCTAGGAGGCCGAAGGCTATCCAGTGGTCCCAGGGTTCTATGACGGGCGCGAAGGCGGTACCGGCGGCGAAGCCCAGGAGGGGCATCAGGAACTGGAAGAACCCGAAGGCGAAGGCGATGCGGGCGGCCCCGGCGAGGGACATGAGGGGATTGCAGACGGCGCTCGTGACGGATACCGCGAAGGCGTCCATCGACAGCGCGAAGCCCGCTGCGACGTAGGTAAGCATGGCGGCCTCAGAAGGAACGGGATGCAAGGCGCGCCACGATAGCACGGAGCTCGTCCCGGGCGCAACCGGGGGGCAGGCCCTCGAGTTCGCTCATGGCGCGCTCCGAATAGGCGGCGGCCTTGGCCCTGGCCGCCGCGAGGGCGCCCGACGCGCGGACCGCCTCGACGACGGACTCCACGGCCTCGTCGGAGGGCCGGTCCGATCCCAGGAAGGGCTCGATGCCGGCGGGCTCCCGCTCCAGGGCCAGGATCAGGGGCAGGGTGCAGAGCCCGTCGCGGAAGTCCGCGGCCACTGGCTTGCGGAGAGCCCCGGCGTCGGCCTCGTAGTCCAGGACGTCGTCGACTATCTGGAAGGCCATGCCGGCCGCCCAGCCGGCCCTGGTCAGGGCCGATACGACGGAGGCGGAGGCCCGCGTCTCCGCGGCGCCCACGCGGAGCGACAGGGCTATGAGGGCCGCCGTCTTGCCGGCTATCTTGCGCAGGTAGTTCCGCTCGCTCCGCGGCCAGAGGAAGCGCTCCAGGTCCTGGTGTATCTCCTCGGCGCAGAGCGCCCCGATAAGGGCCGCCAGGGCCCGCGCGTTCTCCGGGCTGGAGCTCTCCGAGGCCAGGCGGAAGCAGCGGGAGAAGAGCCAGTCGCCGGCCAGGACTGCGCCCTTGACGCCGTGGACGGCGTGGACGGTAGGAACGCCGCGACGCGTCGCGGCCTCGTCTATGACGTCGTCATGTATCAGCGTAGCCACGTGCAGGAGCTCGACGGCCGCCGCCAGGTCCGTGAGGTCCCTCGGCCTGCGCCCCAGGCGACCCGCCAGCAGGATGAGCGCGGGCCTGAGCATCTTGCCGTTCGCCGCGACGAGGCCGTCGACGGCTCCCGCGAGGGGGAAGGCACCCGTCGACACGACCTCCCGCATGCGTCGCATGACGGCGCGGAGGCCCGCGTCGAGCTCGGGGAAGTCTTTCCAGTACTCGTTCGCCGTACGATCGGGCAGGGCGTCGCTCCTCAAGGCAGCCTACTCTAGCGCAGCGCGCGGGCCGTGGCCAGGCCCGAGAATACAGCGGCTACTTGCTCGGGTCGTCGGCATAGAAGTGCCAGCGCCGGGCGAACTTGGTACCGTTCCACCAACGCTTGAAGAAGGGGACGCCCCAGTAGTCCAGGCCGAAGGAACGCCCGGCGCCGCCGAGCATCAGTATGGCGGCGAAGACGAACCAGAGCTGGTCCCAGGCGAACATGCCGGATAGCGTGAACACGAGGCACATGCCTACGCTGGCGACCGCGGCCCACCAGGTGAAGAAGCCCCCGAAGAGGGCCAGGCCAATGGCTATCTCCATGACCACTATCATGGCCTGGAAGCCCTGGAAGGGAATACGCGAGAAGAGCCCGTCCATGAAGGTGACTCGGAACCAGGTGCTCACCGGTCCGTTGAAGTCGAATATTGGCTTGGTGAGGTCCCAGACCTTGCCGAAGGCCTGGGAGGCCCCCTCGGCGGCGGCCTCCGCGCCCGAGCCCCAGTCCCCCGAGGCGCTCGCGGCGGTCACGGCGTCGGCCGCTGGGGCCGCGGCTCCGCTCGCGGCCGTTACCGCGTCCGCCGCCGCCTCGGCCGCGGGAGCCCAGGCCTCGGAGGCGGCGCTCCCCGCGTCGGCGGCCGCCGCCGTGACGACGCCGGCCTGGGTCACGCCCTTACTGAACATCCAGGCGCTCTTGGTGCCCGCCGACCAGGCCAGCCAGCCCTCGCCTATCTTGTTGACGCCCTCCATGACCCACATGAGGCCGAGCCACATCCGCAGGAGCAGGGGCCAGTAGCCCCGGACCTTGTACGCCGCGAAGCCTCCGATGAAGGAGCGCCGGTCGCGCATGTCCAGGAACTCGTGCTTGACGTATTCCCAGACCTGGTTGAGGCCGGCGATGTTGAGGAGGTACCACATGTTGATGAGGTGCTTCATGGCCAGGGCTATGAAGCCGCTCGACTTGATGCCGCCGGCGTTGGCGACGCCGTAGCGCCCGCCGAGCGATACCATGAAGCCGTGGAAGGCGGACTTGAAGGCATGGCGCTCGCCGCCGGCGATATCGGCGATGATGTTCTTGGCGGCGACCTCGGCTGTCTGGTGGGCGCCCTCGACTATCTGCGGCAGGGGCTTGCCGTTCTCGATGAAGAAGGCGTTATCGCCCACGACGTAGGCGCGGGGATGGTCGGGGCACTTCATCTCCGCGTCGACGACGATGCGACCGCGGGAGCGCTCGCCCGTCTTGAGGCCGAGCCCGGCGGCGAAGGAGCTACCCTTGACCCCGCAGGTCCAGATGAAGGTCTCGGTCTCCACGGCCGTGCCGTCCTTGAGCAGGACCTTACCGGGTTCGGCACCCACGATGGAGGCGTTGAGCAAGAGCTCGCAGCCCTGCCTGGCTAGGTAGCGCTCGGCCTTGACCCGGAGCGGCTCCTCGAGTATGGGCAGGATGGACGGCAGGGCCTCTATGTTCACGACCCGGGATTCGGAGCGGTCGAGGTAATGCTTGCGGCACATCGCGTCCCGGTACTCCAGGAGCTCGCCTATCATCTCCATGCCGGTGAAGCCGGCTCCGGCGACCACGAAGGTCAGGAGGCGCCGCCGGACGGCCGGGTCGGTCTCCTTGGCGGCCCGCGCGAAGACGTCCTCGACGTGGTGCCGGATTCGCATGGCGTCGTCGAAGGACCAGAGGCTAAAGGAATTATCCTTGACGCCGGGTATGCCGAAGTACTCCGGCTCGGCGCCGGCGCCGACGATGACGTAATCGAAGTCGTAGGTACGAGCCTTGCCCACCGCGCGCCGGCCGTCGAAATCGACCGAGACGATGGTGTCGAGCGCTATCTCTATGTTCTTGGCGCCGAAGATCTTGCGGAAGCTCACCTGGACCGACTCGGGTTCAGTCCGCCAGCCGGCGACCTCGTGCAACTCCGTCATGAGCGTATGGAAGGGACGGCTGTCAACGAGCGTTATGGAGACGCCGGGATCCTTGCGGAAGCGCCGCTCGAGTATCTTGCCGGCCCAGACGCCGCCGTAGCCTCCGCCTATGATCAGAATGCGCTTCATCTCGGCCATGCTAACTCCTCGCGGCCGCCTCGGCCGCATCCTTCTGGTATCGTACCAAGTCTTGCGCGCGAGGCGCCTGGTGTCAACTGTGTTTTTTATATATATACTATTATCAATGACGCGGCAAGCGCCGCTCGCTTGACCGGCCTGGCGAGCCGCCGTTACAGTAGCCCCGAGGAGATACCATGCTTACATTCGATAGCGTCAATAAGGCGATACAGGACGTCAGGCCCTCGCTGCAGGCCGACGGGGGGGACATAGAGCTCGTCGGCGTGGCCGACGACGGCAAGGTTACCGTGCGCCTCAAGGGCGCCTGCGGCTCCTGCCCCATGGCCATCATGACCCTGAAGCAGGGAGTCGAGGCCTACCTCAAGAAGGTCATACCCGAGGTCTCCGAGGTCGTGCAGGGGTAGCTAGCGACGATAGCGCAGCTAGCGACGATAGCGCAGCTAGCGACGATAGCGTAGCTAGCGACGATAGCGCAGCTAGCGAAGTTCCATGGCCAGCGCGGATATGCGCT
>CAZNNA010000149.1:1344-2977 GCA_964573825.1 uncultured Treponemataceae bacterium | reverse complement strand
AGCTAGCGACGATAGCGCAGCTAGCGAAGTTCCATGGCCAGCGCGGATATGCGCTCGGCCATGCGCTCCAGGGGCACCTGCTCCATGACGTGGCCCATCTCGAAGGCCACCTTGGGCATGCCGTAGACGACGCTCGAGGCCTCGTCCTGGCCGAGCGTCAGCCCCCCCTCCCGGTAGATGGAGCCGAGTTCCTTGGCCCCGTCCTTTCCCATTCCGGTCATGATGACGCCCAGGGCGCGGTTGCCGTATTCCTTGGCAACGCTTCTGAAGAGCACGTCGGCGCTCGGTCGGTGACCGTTCTCCGAGGGGCCCTGGTGCACCCTGACGACGTTAGCCAGGGAGCGCTTCTCCACCGCGACGTGCCAGTCGCCGGGGGCTATGAGCACGCGGTTCGGCTTGAGGACGTCGCCGTCCGCGGCCTCCTTGACCTCGAGCGGGCAGATGCGGTTGAGGCTGGCGGCGAACTCCTCGGTGAAGCCGGCCGGCATATGCTGAACGACGACCACGGGCCGCCCGAGGTCCGGCGCTATCCGCGAGAAGACCTCGCGCAGGGCGTTGGGCCCGCCCGTCGATATGCCTATGGCTATTATCTCGGTCGGCCCGGGAGCCCGGGCGGGCCTGGCGGGCGCCGGGGCCGGGGCGGCCGCGCGAGCGGGGCGAGCCTCCGCGGGGGCGGCCTCGAACTGGGGCTCCGGTAGGTCGAAGCGATAGCGCGGCGCCTCCCGTCCCTTGTCCTTGCGGTAACGCGAGCCGTAGCCTACGAGCATGCGCGACAGCTCGCCGGCGACGGTGTGGATATCCGAGGAGACCGAGCCCGAGGGCTTGGTGATGAAGTCGGAGGCGCCGAGCGACAGGGCCTCCATGGTCACCTGGGCGCCGCTCTTGGCCACGCTCGATAGGATGACGACGGGTATCTCGATACCGAGACGCTTTCGCTCCTTGAGGAACTCTATGCCGTTCATCTCCGGCATCTCGATATCGAGCACGATCACGTCCGGCTGGCACTTGGGTATCTTCTGCAGGGCGAACAGCCCGTTCATGGCCTTGTCCACGGCCTTGAGCCCCGGCGTCGAGTCGACGATCCTCGAGATCAGGTTGCGCATGAGCGCCGAGTCGTCTACTACGAGGACGGAAATTGGATCGGGCACGTCGTTCCTCCGGTTGCGTTAAATCGATTTCTTGTAGAAGCAGGCCCAATCGGTCTTGACGAATTCGAATTTAGTGTTCATGCCGAACAGGGACTCCGAGTGGCCTATGAACAGGAAGGACTTGGGCGCGAGGGCCTCCCAGAAGCGGTCTATCGTGGCCTTCTGGGCCGCCTCGTCGAAGTAGATGAGGACGTTGCGGCAGAAGACTATGTCCAGGTTGCGTTGCCCCGAATCGTTCTTGAGGTTGTGGTAGTCGAAGCGTATGGTCTTCTTTATATCGTCCTTGACCTGGTAACCGTTCGGGCGCCTCTCGAAGTACTTGCCCAGGTAGGCGTCCGGTATGCCTTGGACGCGGGTCTCCGGATAGAAGCCCTCCTTGCCTACCATGAGGGACTTGAGGCTTATGTCGCTCGCTATGATCTCGAAGCTCCAGCCGACGGGCAGGAGCTCCCTGAGGAGCATCGCTATCGTGTAAGGCTCCTCGC
>CAZNNA010000149.1:0-1334 GCA_964573825.1 uncultured Treponemataceae bacterium | reverse complement strand
CCGTCATGGCGAGGCCGTAGGGCTCCTCGCCCGTCGAGCAGCCGGCGCTCCAGACCCTGATGCGCCGCTCGGCCTGCCTGAGCCTCATGAGCTCCGGCACGACGTAGTGCTCGATCGCGTCGAAGTGGGCCTGGTTCCTGAAGAAGCGCGTCAGGTTGGTGGTCACGGAATCCAGGAGCAGCTTGAGCTCTTCCTTGTCCCTGACCAGGATAGAGTAGTACTCCTGGGGCGTCTGAAGCTGCTTGTCCCGGAGGCGCTCGCGAAGGCGGCTCTCGAGGATGGAGCGGTTCGTGGCCGAGAAATGTATCCCGCTCTCGTCGTAGATGAGCTTGCGGTAGAGTTCGAAATCCGAATCCGCTAAGAAATCTGCCATCGCCTCGCCTCTCCGCTCGCGCGTACCGCCTAGGATCCAGTACCCGGTACGGAGGAAGTCTAGTGCGTAAAATTCTACGGTGTCAAGGGAAGGGGCCGCCGAGGGACCCTGCCCCCATAGTTGACGGCCGGCGCCATAAAGGATGATTATAGGCCTATGATCGACGACAAGGAACGACGGGGCGACAAGGCCGCATGGGGCATAGGAACGGTAGTAGCCGCCTTCTGCGCCGCCCTGACCTTCAGCGCCCCCCCGGCGTACGCCCAGGACGCCAAGGCCGAGAGCCAGCGCTACTTCTCGATATTCCAGAGCGCCTTCAGCTTCATCCTCGACAATTACGTCGACGAGGTGGATCCCAAGGTCCTGTACGAGGGCGCCATGCAGGGGCTCTTCGACTCCCTGGGGGACCCCTACTCGACCTTCCTGACCGAGGCGATGATGAGCGACCTGTCGGATACGACGACGGGCCGATTCGGGGGCATAGGCCTGTACATCTCCAAGCCCCTGCCCGATCCCAAGCGCCCGGAGAATCGCCTCTTCGTAGAGATCGTGTCGCCGATCGAGGACACGCCCGGCTGGCGCGCCGGCATCATGCCCGGCGATAAGATAACCCACATCGACGGCGAGGCCACCGAGCCGCTCACCATGGACGAGGTGCTGAAGCGCCTTCGCGGGGAGCCCGGCTCGACGGTCACCATCACGATACTCAGGGGCGCCGCGCTCGTCTTCGACGAGAAGGTGACGCGCGCAATGATAGAGGTGCCCACGATCAAGAAGGCCATGCTCCCCGGCGGCGTCGGCTACCTGCGCATAATCGAATTCACGCCCCAGACCCTCCCCCGCGTCCAGGAGGCCCTAGGCTGGTTCAAGGCCCAGGGCTACGGCTCGCTCGTCATAGACCTGCGCAACAACCCGGGAGGGCTCCTGCAATCGGTCATCCAGGTGGCGGACCTATTCCTGG
>CAZNNA010000148.1:0-8171 GCA_964573825.1 uncultured Treponemataceae bacterium | reverse complement strand
TCCTAGCCTGATGATAACGGCGGCGACGACCATCGCGGCCATCGCGGCGCTCGGCCTGGCGAGCGGTAAGCACGTCAAGAGTGCCGCTGATTTCGATACGGGAGGCTCCTCGGCCGGCCCGCTCCTCGTGGCCGGGACCCTGGTGGGGACGCTGGTCGGCGGCTCGTCCACTATCGGTACCGCGCAGCTGGCCTTCGCCTACGGGCTATCCGCCTGGTGGTTCACCCTCGGGGCGGCCCTGGGCTGCGCCGTCCTCGGCCTGGGGCTTTCTAGGCGACTGCGCGCCTCGGGCGCGGGCACCATCCAGGAGATAATAGGGCGCGAGTACGGAGGGGCTTCCCGCGTCGTTACGTCCGTACTGGCCTCCGCCGGTATCGTGATCAATATCGTGGCCCAGGTGCTATCGGCCAACGCCCTGCTCGGGACGCTCTTCGGGTTGTCGTCCGGCGCGAGCGCCGCGCTCAGCGTGGCGCTCATGACGGCCTTCGTGCTCGCCGGGGGCATACGCGGCGCCGGCGTCGTGGGGCTCGTCAAGCTCGGCCTGCTCTACGTCATGGCCCTGGCCTGCGGAGCGCTCGCGCTCTACCGAGCGGGAGGGCCGTCGGCCATCGCGGCGGCGCTGCCTCGCGAGCGATACCTCAGCCTCGTCGCCCGGGGCGCCGGCATAGACCTGGGCGCCGGCCTATCGGTGGCGCTCGGGGTACTCTCTACCCAGACCTACGTCCAGGCGGTACTCGTCGCCAGGAGCGATAGGGCCGCTCGGCGCGGTTCCATCCTCGCGGCCGTCCTTACGCCGCCGGTCGGTCTGCTATGCATCGTAGTCGGCTACTACATGCGCATGAGCCGGCCCGACCTCCCCGCCGGCCAGGCCTTGCCTCGCTTCATAGTGGACAACCTACCCCCGGCGCTCGGGGGCGTCTGCCTGGCCACCTTGCTCATAGCGGTGGTAGGTACCGGCTCGGGCATGGCCCTAGGCTTCGCTCGCATTGTCGTTAACGACTTGTACCTTCGTTACGTCAGGCCGACGGCCGACGGCAAGCGGCAGCTCCTGGTCTCCCGGCTCGTCATCGCGGGCGTGCTGGCCGCCTCGGCCCTGGGCGCGGAAGGCTCGGCCGGTTCGCTCATCCTACGCTTCGGTTTCCTATCCATGGGCCTTAGGGCGGCCGTGCTCCTCGTACCCATGCTCTCGGCGCTATTCCTGCCCGGGCGACTTCGCGGTCGCTACGCCATAGCCTCGAGCGCCGCGGGGCTGACCGCCATGGTGGCAGGCGAGTGGGTAGGGCTACCCTTCGATTCGCTCTTCCTCGGCCTAGGGCTCGGCGCGATGGCGGCCTGCGCGGGGCTGATCGCCGGCCCCCGCGGGACGGGGCGCTTCCGGGCTTGATCGCCCGCCCCGTATGGCTTAGCCTAGGGGTATAGCATGATAGGATTCGTGTCGGCCGACGTAATGAGACTCCTCCCCTATATCGCGTCGGCGGCCTTCGCCGTCGGGGTGGGCCTCATGGCGGCCATGAACACCGGTCGCCGCCGCGACGTCCGGCTCTTCATCGCCGTCCTCGCCTGCGAGGCGGCCTGGGTCGCCTGCTTTCTCCTGGAGACGCTATCCCCGGACCTCGAGGCTAAGAGAGCCTGGGACGCCTTGCACTATCCCTTCGCCCTCGCCTCCGGAGCGGCGCTCTTCCTCTTCGCGCTAGCGTACGCGCATCCGAGCGCGCGCCGGGCCCCCGGCGCGCTCATGGCGGCCCTGGGCCTCCCGCTCCTCATCGCCGCGCTCGGCGCCGCGGCGAGCGCGCTCGGGTACGGGGCCGTATTCTACGCGACGAGGCCCCTGGCGGTGCTGTCCTTCGGGCAGTACGGGGCTCGCCTGAGCGCCCTCGCCTACCTGCTGACCGGGTACGGCTACATCCTGAATATTGCCGCCTGCGCGGTACTGGCGCGCCTAGCCGTAGGGCAGGAACCGGAACGATCGCGCGGGGCTATGGTCATGCTGATAGGCCTCGGCCTGCAGCTCGCCGCCTCGATCATATCGATGGCGGAACAGGCGTCGATCGGCTCCCTCGTCTCGTCGCCGCTCTGGGGCGTGGCCAAGAACGCCGCCCTGGCCTACGGGCTCCTAGGGGAACGGATAGTCGGCTCTCTCTCCAAGGCGCGGCGAGCCGTCATGGATACGTTGCTCGACCCCGTCTTCGTGCTCGGGCGCGACGACGAGGTCGTGGATTGCAACGCCGCGGCCAAGACCCTGCTCGGCAAGGGCTCGGGCGACATAGTCGGCAGGCTAGCCCGGGAACTCTTCGCCGACTGGCCCTCGGGCGTCTCGGCCGCGTTGGACTTGCCCGAGGCCGAGACCGAGCTCGACCTGCCGGACCGCGACGGCATACCGAGGCGGAGCTACCGCATCACCGTGGCCTCGAACGCGGCGCGCGATAGGTCCGGGGCCTGGAAGCTCCTCGTGTTCAACGATATCACCGGGCAGAAGAGCGACGCGCGCGACATGGCGGCGAGCAACGAGGAACTGGAATTCTGGGTCAGGCAGAGGACGGCCGCGCTCAGGCAGGAGGTCAAGCAGCGCACGGCCGCGGAGGAGAGGCTGAGGGACCTGAACGAGGAGATGGCCAAGACCCAGCGCGAGATACTCTGGACGCTGTCCGAGGTGGTGGAGAGCCGCAGCCGGGAGACGGCCTACCATGTCGTCAGGGTAGGGGAGTACGCGCGCATCTTCGCCCAGGGCAGCGGCCTCTCAGAGGAAGAGGTGGAGATAATCACCACGGCCGCGCCTATGCACGACGTGGGCAAGATAGCCATACCCGACGCCATACTCTCGAAGCCCGGGCTCCTTACGCCCGAGGAGCGAGAGGTGATGAAGCGGCACACCGTCGTGGGCAAGGAGATCCTCGGCTCGTCCCATAGGCCTCTCCTCCGGGCGGCCGCGGTCATAGCCTTCGAGCACCACGAGCGCTGGGACGGGAAGGGCTACCCGCTGGGTAAGGCCGGAACCGGTATCAGCCTCTCCGGCCGTATCGTCTCGCTCTGCGACGTCTTCGACGCGCTCTATACCAAGCGCGTCTACAAGGACGCCTGGCCGCTCGAGAAGGTGCTAGCGCTGTTCAGGGAGGAATCGGGTAAGGCCTTCGAGCCGCGCCTCGTCGATATACTATTCGAGCGCCTCGACGATATCCTGGATATTACGAGGCGCTTCGCCGACGAGTCGCCCGTAGCCCATATCTAGACGAAGGGGGCTAGCCATGGAACGCTCAGAGCTGCTCGCCGACGTCGCCATCGGGCTCGCCGGTTTCGGCTCGCTCGACGCGCGGCTCGATCAGGCGCTTGAACGCATGGGGCTCCTGCTCGGCGTTTCCAGGGCCTATATCTTCGTCGATAGGCCGGACGGCCTGTCGACCGATAATACCAACGAGTGGTGCGCCTCGGGCATAGCTCCGCAGCGAGGTTCCCTGCAGGGCGTTCCCTACGACCTCATACCGTCGTGGAAGGCCCTCCTCGAGACCGACGGGCGCATCCTCGCCGCCGACGCGTCGACCCTCCCCCCCGATATGGCGGCTGTCCTCGCGCCCCAGGGGATACGTTCCATCCTCGTCTATCCCCTCTTCCCGGGGGACGAGCGCGGCGGCTTCATCGGCTTCGACGACTGTCGCTCCGCTCGCGCCTGGAGCCTCGAGGAGCTCGCCGTGCTCCGGGCCGCCGCGGGCATGGTCTCGGCCGTCATGGAGCGAGACCTGGAGCGCGAACGCCTCGCCGAGGCTCATGGCGACTTCAGGCGCTTCGTCGATTCCCTGACCGATATCGTCGTCATAGCCGAAGGCGACGGCCGGATAGCCTACGCCAACGCCGCCGCCAGGGCTCGCCTGGCGTATTCCGACGGCGAGCTCGAGGGACTGTCCCTCCCGGACCTGCGAGCGCCGGAACCGGGCGCGGACGCGGGCGAGGCGTTCCGCGCCTCCATGGAGGCGCTATCCGGGGGCGGGAAGGCCTCCTGTTCCATCGACCTCGCGCGAAAGGACGGGAGCCGCGTTCCGGTGGCGTCGGAGGCCTGGCTGGGGCGCTGGTACGGGAGGGATAGAGTCTTCTGCGTGAGCCGGGACGCGAGCGGCGAACGCTCGCGCGATAGGCTCTTCGCCCGGCTGTTCCAGGATAACCCGGCGCCCATGGCTATATCCGATGCCGAGACTGGGCGTTTCATGGACGTGAACCGAGCCTTCAGCGAGCGGCTCGGCTACGGGCGCGACGAGATACTAGGCAGGAAGAGTTCCGAGCTAGGCCTCTTCGTCCATCCCTCCCAGCTCAGGCATTCCGGGGCGGAGATGGCGCGGGAAGGCCAGATCAGCAACTACGAGATGCAGGTTCGCCGCAAGGACGGGAGCATCATCGACGGGCTCCTCTCGGGGGGCGTGATAGAGTCCCGGGGCGAGCGGCGCTTCATCACCGTGATGGCCGATATTAGCGACCAGGTCGAGCTGCGCGAGCGCCTGGAGTCCCATAGGAGGCGGCTTAGGAACATCATCGATAGCACGGGGCTCGGTACCTGGGAATGGCACGTGCCGTCGGGCCGGTTAAGCCTCAACGAGCGTTGGGCCGGGATGCTCGGGTACTCGCTGGCCGAGCTGGAGCCGACGAGCCTTGAGACCTGGAGACGGCTGACCGTCGAGGATGACCTGGCCAAGGCAGAGGCCCTGCTCGAGAGGCACTTCGCCGGCGAGACCGAGTACTACGAGGCCGAGTTCCGCATGCGCCATAGGGACGGGAGCGAGGTCTGGGTACTCGATCGAGGCCGCGTGGTCGAGCGGCATCCCGACGGTTCCCCGCTCATGATGTTCGGGACCCACCTGGACATCAGCGAGAAGAAGCGCATGGAGGAACGGATACGGGACCTGGCCATACGAGACCCCCTGCTCGGGATATACAATAGGCGCTACCTCTTCGAGCGCCTTCGCGAGCTGGCCGAGGAACGGGCGCGGGGCGGGCGTACCTTCTGCGTGTCGATGATGGACCTCGACGGCTTCAAGGGAGTCAACGACCGCTACGGCCATCTCTTCGGCGACGAGGTGCTCCGCGCCTTCGCTTCCCGCGTAGGCGCTACCGTTCGGCCCTACGATCTCTTCGGTCGCTACGGCGGGGAGGAGTTCCTCCTCGTGTCGGTCGATACCGACGCTCGCGAGGCCGGCGCCGTCATCGAGCGGCTCCTCTCGCGCATGCGCTCGTCGGCCATCGAGCACGAGGGCGATGGTGTGAGGATCACCTTCAGCTGCGGGCTGGCCGACGGCGCGGAGTATCCCCCGGGGCGCCTCGACGTGGACGCCCTGGTGGCGCTCGCCGATAGGCGCCTCTACGAGGCCAAGTCCGCGGGCAAGGATAGGCTCGTCGGGCCTAGCGACTAGCAGCCTTCCCGTGGTTATATGAAAGGAACGCTCACGCTAGGAAGGTGCCGATGCCCGCTATCCCCGCGCTCGCCCAGGTTCTCGTAGTATTCGCGGCCGTCGTCGTCGCCACGGCCCGCAAGGTCCATCTCGGCTTGGCCGCGGCTCTCGGGGGGCTGGCCCTGGCCCTCTGGCGAGGGCTCGGGCCGGCGGCCGTAGCCTCGGCCGCCCTGGGGGAGGCGCTGAGCGTCGACACGATGCTCCTCGTGGGGCTCATGGCCTTCATAATGGCCTTCTCCTCGGCCATGAAGAAGTCCGGGGCCATGGGCGCCTTCTCCTCGGCCCTCCGCGCCCTGGCGCCCTCTCCCCGGATCGCCATGGCCGTGGCTCCCCTGCTCATCGGTACGCTACCCATGCCCGGAGGCGCCATACTATCGGCTCCCCTCGTAGACTCCATGGATAGCGAGCGCAGGAGGGGAGCCGCCGCGCTCTCAGCGGCCAACTACTGGTTCAGGCACGTCCTGGAACTGGCCTGGCCGCTCTATCCTGCCTTCATACTGACCTCGGCCCTGACCGGCATCAAGGCCGACAGGCTCATACTCCTGAACGCCTACGCGCCGCCCCTGCTCTTCTGCATCGGGCTCGCGTTCATCCTGCCCGCGCGTAAGGGGGGCTCGGGTAAGGCGCGCGCCGATGCCGCGCACGCCGATGCCGCGCACGCCGATGCCGCGCACGCCGATGCCGAGCGCGAGCCGCGCCGTCCGCTAGGCGCCCGCCTGGCCGATTTCGCCGGGGGCGTGGCCCCGCTCGCCCTGGTACTGGCGCTCTATGTCGCGCTCGACCTGGCCTGGAAGGCCTTCTCTCCGGCGCTCGGGCTTGCAGGCGGCGTAGGCGCCCTCGTCGGGCGCTACGGCCCCATCTACCTGGGCCTGGGCGCCGGCTGCGTCTCCATCCTGCGCGGCCCCGGAGGCAAGGCCGCGTTCAAGGGGAGCGTCGGCGGTTCCACCTGGCGGCTCATCGCCGTCATCGTAGGCATTCGCGTGTTCTCGGCCCTGCTCGGCGCCGCCGGCATAGCGGAGGCCGCCGCCGGCGAGCTGGCGAGCGCGGGCATACCGGCCATCGTCGCCATAGCGACCCTGCCCTTCGTGGCCGGTATAGTGACCGGCGTCGGCTTCGGCTACGTCGGCCTGGCCTTC
The DNA here is from genome assembly GCA_964573825.1 of uncultured Treponemataceae bacterium. Classification (GTDB taxonomy): domain Bacteria; phylum Spirochaetota; class Spirochaetia; order Treponematales; family UBA12059; genus SZUA-370. Next base: position 1,606 of record CAZNNA010000148.1, on the reverse strand, counting down.
CCCATCGTGATAGGGCTGGCGCCTTCCGTGCCTGGCATGCCCTTCGAGGCGGTCATCGCCTTCGCGGCCGTCTTCGGCTACGCGGGCATGATGCTCAGCCCCCTCCACGTCTGCATGGTCGTCAGCGCGGAGCACTTCGGCGTGGGCCTGGCCGACATGATGCGACGCTTCGCCCTGCCGCTCCTTGCCTTCGCGGTCGCCGGCGCGGCCTACGCGCTCGCCCTCGGCGCCGCGCTAGCGGGCTAGCCTCTCGGGCGTCATGGTCGAAGGCCCAGGGGCTATTGCGCCAAGGCCCCGCGCGCCTAGACTACGAACGGTCGAGGGGGCGATATGGATGCCGACGTCCGCGCTCTGCTGGCTCGCAACATGAAACGATACCGAAGGAGCCTGCACCTTTCCCAGATGGCGCTCGCGGCCCGCGTGGGCTGCTCCGCGACCATGATAGGTAACATAGAGATCAAGAAGCGTTTCCCTTCGTCCGCGACCATGGGGCGCATCGCCGCAGCCCTCCGGGTGGCCCCGCACGAGCTCCTCCTGGACGACGTCCCGATCCGGGCGCGCTTCGATACGCTGCGGGAGCTGGCGCTCAACCTGGAGCTCGCCATCGAGGACGCCATCGCCGAGTCGAGGCTCGACGAGGGATCGGCCGTACGCCAAGGCGGCTCCCCCGCGGCGAGCGCCTCGGGCGGGCCTACCCGCCGCCCGAAGCGCTCGCCGCATCATCGGCCCCGCGGGAAGCCGCTTCATACGTAGCCGCGCTCCTGGTATACTACGGGCTCCAAGGAGTCCTTCCCATGAACGATGCCTTCTTACCCGCGCTCGGCCTGACCGTCTTCGCCGGACTATCGACCGGCGTCGGCAGCCTGATGGCGCTTCTATCGAAGAAATTCAATCCTAAGTTCCTTGCCGCGTCGCTGGGTTTCTCCGCGGGCGTCATGATATACGTCTCGCTCGTGGAGATATTCTCCAAGGCCAAGGATTCGCTCGTCGACTGGTACGGGCTCAGGCCCGGCAACTGGATCACCGTCGCCGCCTTCTTCGGGGGCATCGCAGTCATAGCGATCATCGATAAGCTCATACCGTCCTACGAGAACCCGCACGAGATCCATAACGTGGCCATCTGCGGCGAGGAGGACGGCGCCTGCCGCGACGAGCAGCGCCTCAAGCGCATGGGACTCTTCTCGGCGCTCGCCATAGCCATACATAACTTTCCCGAGGGGCTGGCTACCTTCATGGGCGCGCTCTCGGACCCGGCGCTCGGCGTCAGCATAGCCGTGGCCATAGCGATCCATAACATCCCCGAGGGCATAGCCGTCTCCGCCCCGCTGTACTACGCGACCAAGAGCAGGCGCAAGGCCTTCTGGCTGTCCCTGGCCTCCGGCCTGTCGGAGCCCGTCGGGGCGATGATAGGCTACTTCCTCCTGCGGGAGTACTTCAACGGCGGAACCTTCGGCATCATCTTCGCCTCGGTGGCCGGCATCATGGTGTACATCTCCCTCGACGAGCTCCTGCCGACGGCCGAGGAGTACGGCGAGCACCACATCGCCATCGACGGCCTCATAGCCGGCATGGCCGTTATGGCCCTCAGCCTGCTCCTCTTCATCTA
>CAZNNA010000147.1:0-8193 GCA_964573825.1 uncultured Treponemataceae bacterium | reverse complement strand
CTGCGTAACGTTGTGGAGAGGTCCGTGGCGATGGCCCCGGACGGCCGCGTCGACGAAGGACTCCTCAGGCAGCTCGACAGCCTAGGCTGGTCGGCCGCCGCCGAGTCACTGCCGACGTCGAGCCCGAGCGGAGCCTTCGACCTCGACGAGTCGCTGCCGCTCAAGGAGGCCAAGCGGCGCATGGAACTGGCCTATATCGAACGCCAGGTCGAGCTGGCCGGCTCGATAGCCCGAGCGGCCGAGCGGCTAGCGCTCCTGCCGAACAACCTATCGCGCCGCCTCGGCGAGCTCCGCTCTACTGACTATTGACTACTGACTACTGACTACTGACTACTGACTACTGCTCTGTCGCGAAGGCCGGGCTCAGCTCCGGCTCAACCGCCCGCCCGAGGTCCTGCCCCTCGTAGCCGGCCACGAAGCCCGCTATGGCGTCGTAGACGGCTAGGCCTCCAGGAACGGCGACGCGGTCGTAGAGGGCGTTCATGTACTCGACTATCTTCGCCCTATCGGCCTCCGGCACCTCGCCGCGCCATAGCTCGGATATCAAGGCCTTGGCCTCGGCCTCGCCGTAGGACGGCAGTATGACCGATAGCATGGCGAGGGCGGTGGGTATGCAGTTGACGCTATGCTGGCGCACGTAGAGTATCGATTCGGTGATGGCGACGGCCCGGGCTCTCAGCTCGGCGAGCTCCCGGGCGTAGCGACCGGCCTCTCCGCGCTCGGCCAGGAGCTCGGCGAGCCTGCCGTAGGTATAGCATACGACGAGCACGTGCAGGCTCGGTACGCAGAACAGGTGCGGATCGACGGCGTAGACGAAAGCAAGGCGGGCGCTCGGGGCCCTGTCGGGCCTCCGCGTGGTCGAGAGGCCCCTGCCGTAGACGCTCGCCGCGTCCGCGTAGCAGCGCCTGAGGTCGTCGATGAACCGGGCCGCGTCGGCGTCGAAGCCCTTGCCCAGCCTAGCCGACAGGTAGCTCAGCGCCGAGATCCAGAGCTCCACGAAGGTCAGGTAGAGCGCCGAAGCCTCGTAGCGCACGGGTATGAGCGCGTCCAGGGGATGCTCTATGTTCTTGACGCCGGGAGTCGCCTCGGCGCCGCGCAGCCCGGCTAGCTTAAGCCTCGCGTCGTAGATGAACTGGTCGATGAAGAAGCGCCGCAGGATAGTGCCCACGAGGCGCATGGTCGCCCCGAAGAGCCTCCGGCTGAGGAAGACCCTCGAGACGATGCGAGCCTTGGGAGCGCCTATTATGCCGGTATCGCTCATCCGGCGGCCCCCGCGGTACCGGAGCGCCTCTCGAGCTCGCGGGCGTTGATGATGAGCATCTGCAGGCGATTCTCGATGTTGGCCACGCTCGTGTCGGGGTCGTAGTCGAGGGAGAGCACCTGTATGCGCGGGAAATCCCGCTTGATGCGCTTGATGAGGCCTCGCCCGGTGATATGGTTCGGCAGGCAGCCGAACGGCTGGACGATGACGAAGGAGTTGACTCCCTCGGTCGCGTGATCGTATATCTCGCCGGGTATCATCCAGCCCTCGCCCGAGGTATAGGCGTGATGGACGATGTGGTCGCTCTTCTTCGCCATCTCGTAGAGCGTATGCTTCTTATGGTAGTACGGGCATCGCGCGGCGATAGCCCCTACCTTGTCGAGCGCGCGCTGGACGACCACGTCGGAGACGTCGTTGAGTATGACGTCCATGAGCGGATAGCGAACGAAGTATTGCCTCCGCTCCGCCTTGCGGCGCACGTAGTCCTTGCGGAACGCGTCTATCATGTAGGGGAAGACGACCTCCATACCGTGCTCCTCGAGATACCTCTCGATGAAGTTATTGGAGACGGGATGGAAGTTAAGGAGGTATTCCCCGATTATGAAGACGCGGGGCTTTCGCTCGCTATCGTCGACGGCTATCGCGCCCATGGCATCGACCGAGCGGGAGAAGGCGGCGAGGGCCGCCTTGATGCTCGTACCGAAGCCCTCGCAGATGGCGTCCACGGCCCTGTCCAGGGCGGCGGCGACGCTGCCCGGGACCAGCTCGTAGGGCCGCATGCGCCTGGCGATGCCCTCGAGCACGTCGAACATGACGATGCCCCAGACCATCTGGTACTCGAAGGTCGGCCCGAGGTTCACGCCGGGATGGAGCTTCTCGTCCTTGGCGGTGGTGATGAGCGGTACCATGGAATAGCCGGCGTCGTCGAGCGCCTTGCGGGCGATGACGGGATAATGGGAGAGCCGGCAATCGCAGGTGATCTTGCCGAGGCCGAGCACGACCTCCTCGGGCTTATAGAGCCCCTTCTCCATCACGGCGAGGAACTCGCCTATGTTGATCTGGGCGGGGTAGCACACGTCGTTGTGGGTGAACTTCTTGGCGAGCTTGATGCCTTCCCTGTCTATGAGCGGCAGGGGCTCCGCCCTGTAGCCTTGGTTCGAGATGATGGCCGAGGCGACCCGGCAGAAGGAGCGGGACGCGTTCGGTATGAGCACAATCTTCTTGGAATCGGTCTTCTTGTCGAAGCGCACGGGGAAGGGCTCGGGCATGGGGCGGGGCGCCTCGGCGTTCCCTAGGCTCCGCCTGGCGCGGACGGTCTCGACGAACGACTTGACCCGCACGTTCAGGGGACCGGAGACGTCGCTCTCGTCCATCTTGATGACGAGCGGGCGCTTGCCGGAGATCTTGGTCATGACGTCGATGATCTCGTCCGTGATGATGGCGTCGTGGCCGCAGCCGAAGCTTACGATCTGGGCGAATTCGAGCCTCGATCGCCGGGCGGCGAACATGGCGCCGGACACCATGCGGACGTGGAAGTTCACGACCGCGTCCATCCTGACCTTGTCTATCTCGGTCTCGTGGATCTGCGGCAGCGAGTCTATCGTCAGCACCGGGATACCCATGCGGGTGAAGTACGCCGAGAGGTCGTGGCTCACGAGGCGGTCGCTATGGTAGGGCCTGGCCCCGAGCACGATGCCGAAGAGGTCGTGCTCGTCGAGGTAGGCGAGCACCTCGGCGCCCCTGGTCTCGAGCCTGCCCTGGAACAGGCGCATGGCCGCGTCGGCCTGGTCGAGCGCCCTCCCGGCGGTACGCTTATCGATGCCGAACTGGGCCTTGGCGAACTCGATGACCTGGAGGCGCTTGGACCTCTCGTCGAACCACGGGAAATACGGGGTCAGGAAGGGAACGCTATGCTTCTCCTCCGGCTCGTCCGAGGCCCGCAGTATCATCGGGTAGCCCTTGAGGACGGAGCAGGTGAAGTCAGAGACCACCCTCGGGTTCTCGGAAGGCATGCGGCCCATGATGGGCATGAAGATGAAATCGACCTTCTTGTCGACGAGGTCGAGGAGATGGCCATGGGCGAGCTTGGCCGGGAAGCAGATGGTATCCGAGGGCACCGAGGCGATGCCGCTCTCGTAGAGCCTGCGCGTGCTCTCGCGGGACAGGACTACCTCGAAGCCGAGAGCCCTGAAGAAGGTCTTCCAGAACGGGAGGCTGTTCCAGAACTCCAGGGCGCGAGGTATGCCCACGGTCTTGCCCGTCTCGGGGGCGAGACGGTTCACCGGGTAATCGGCGAAGAGGAGAGCCTCCCGCTCCTTGAAGAGATCCGGTACCGCCTCCCGCTTCCTGAGCGCGGCGCGGGCCCGTTCCTTGGTCGACGGATCGGCCGCGTCGCCGACGACCTCGCCGCGCTCGCAGCGGTTACCGGTCACGAAGCTATCGCCTTTCGGGAAGGAGATGATAGTCCTCGAGCAGCTGTTGCTGCAGAAGGGACAGACGCTATTGGCCGTCTTCTCGTAGCTGAAGCCCGCCATCGCCTCGAGGCCTATGAAGGCGCTCCGGAACCCTCCCTTGGAGCGGGCTTCCTCGACCCGACGCTTCGTAAGGAGCGCGATGCCTATGGCTCCCATCTCCCCCGGGTAGGGAGAGCGTATGACCGGGCGATCGGTGTACTGCTCCATGGCCCTGAGCACGGCGTCGTTCTTGAAGGTCCCGCCCTGCACCACTATGGAATCCCCCAGGGCGCTCAGGTTGCTCATCCTGATCACCTTGGTGAAGACGTTCTCGATGATGGAGCGGCACAGCCCCGCCATGATGTCTTCCGGGGTCTTGCCGTTACGCTGCTCGGTGATGATGCAGCTGTTCATGAACACCGTGCAGCGCGAGCCGAGGACCGACGGCGCCTCGGACGCGAAGGCCATGCTCGCTATATCCTCTACCCGTATGCCGAGCGACGAGCTGAAATTCTCCAGGAACGACCCGCAGCCGGCGGAGCAGGCCTCGTTGAGGGTGATGCCGGTTATGATGCCTTCGTGGATCTGGATGACCTTCATGTCCTGGCCGCCGATATCCAGGATGAAGGAGACGCCGGGGGCGTACCTCATGGCGGCCTCCGCGTGGGCGACGGTCTCGACCGTATGGTAGTCGGCCCCGAGCGCCTTGGCGAAGAGCAGCTCCCCGTAGCCCGTGGTACCGACGCCCAGGATGTCGAGCGTCACGCCCTTGGCCCTGTAGCGTTCCCCGAGCTCGACGAGGGAGGCCTTGATCACCTCGAGCGGCTCGCCGTCGTTGTGGCGGTAGCCGCGATCGACGATGTTCCCGGCTTCGTCCAGGAGGGCGAACTTAGTCGTCGTTGACCCGGCGTCGACGCCGAGGTAGGCGCGCAGGGTCGCCCCGGGCGGCAAGTCCGGATCCGGGAGCTCTGGCATCCTATGCCGCTCGAGGAAGGATCCGCGTTCCTCGTCGCTCGAGAAGAAGGTCCTGCTGAGCCGCGCGTCGCCCTCGTCCTCGTGGCCCTCGTAGGACGCCAGGGCTTCGAGCGCCCTCGTCAGGTCGAAGCGGTCTTCCTTGCTCCCGAACATCGCGTCGAGGGAGAGCGCCGTGCCCCTGGCTACTATGGTCTCGGGGCGCTCGGGCCTGATTATGTCGCAGGGGCCCAGCCTGAGCCTATCGGCGAACACGTCCACGAGCACGGGGTTGAAGGTAAGCGGGCCGCCCTCGAAGATGACCGGGGGCTTGATCTCGAGTCCCTGGGCCAGGCCGCCTATGGTCTGCTTGGCGACCGCGTGGAAGCTAGAGAGCGCCAGGTCCTCGCGGGAAACCCCCTGGTTGAGGAGGGGCTGTATATCGGTCTTCGCGAAGACGCCGCAGCGGCCGGAGATGTCGTAGACCCGCTTGCCCCGGGCGGCCAGCGCGTTGAGCTCGGTCACCGGGACCTTGAGGAGCGAGGCTATCTCGTCGATGAAGGCGCCCGTGCCGCCGGCGCAGATGCCGTTCATCCGCATGTCGGAGGCTATCAGCCTATCGGTAGACTCGTCGAAGTAGAAGAAGACTATCTTAGCGTCCTGCCCGCCGAGTTCTATGGCGACGCGAGCGTCCTTGTAATGCTCCTGGATGGCTATGGAATTGGCGACCACCTCCTGTATGAAGTGGGCGTCTATGGCGGCGGCTATTCCCTTGCCCCCGGAACCGCAGACGGCCGCCCTGAACTCGGCCCCGGGGTGCGCCGCGGCTATCTCCCCGAGCATGGCGGCGAGGGTCTCGGCCTGTCGGGCATTGTGGCGCGTATAGCGCTCGAATACCGAGGCCTTGGTCAGGGGATCGAGCACGACAGCCTTAACCGTCGTCGATCCGATATCTATTCCTAGGAGCAAGGGTTCGTTCATCGTGGGTTCTGTTCCTCGTAACGTCCCGTCCCCTCTCGCGCGGAGGGGACGGGACGCGGTTTCTCGTCTGTACGACACGCGGACTGGCTTGCCAGTTGCGCGCCGGGACGTACTATCGCCGATCCCGCAGGAACGGCTTCCGTACGATATTATAGAACATCAGGATCACTTCGACAGTGGCTACGAGCTTATCGGAGAGCGCCACGATCAGGGCCTCCCTCGACCGCGGAGGATTCGTTACGTTGAACGGCCACATGTGGCTCGAGATGATGTTGGCCTCGAGCTCGCTGACCGGTCCGTAATGGCGCCTCGCGTTTTCCAGCGCTATGAAGGGATGCGTCCAGCCGTGGTTGAAGAGGTGTTCCTTCTCCCTCCAGTCATGGAAGTACAGGTCGTGGAAGAGCGCCCCGCGCAGCAAGGCATCCATATCCACGTCATGCCTCGAGCCTATCGTATAGGCCTTGTAGGCGACCCTGAGGGTATGCTGGAACACGCTATCGTTATGGTGCTGCGCCTTCTTGAGGCTCTGGAAGGCCTCGGTCTCGATGATGGGACGCACCCTCTCCATGAAACCGGCGTCGTTCAGGTAGGCGTCGAGCATAGGCTAGTCTCCGTCGAAGGCTTTGGCGTAGAGGACCCGGAGCTCGCTGCGGTACTCCCTCGACTGTACGAGCTTCTCGGCGAAGGAAACCACCAGGCATTCCTTGGTCCTCGGGGGGCCGAAGTTGAGCGGCCACTTATAGCGAAGGATAACGTCGAGCTCCGTCTTCTTCACGGGACCGAGGTCCTTATAGACGGAGTAAACGATGCGCCACTGCTGGAAGAGGAAATCGATGAGGCGTTCGGCCTTGAGGTCCGTCGTCGAGTGATACGCCGAGAGAAGGACGCCGCGGGCGGCCGACCGTCCGTCCAGGCCGAGCGCCGCGCAGAAGGCGTAGGACAGCTCGGCGATGCGCCAGTACCTCGCGTAGACGGCCCGGCTCCTGTCGCCGCTCTCCCTCCATGCCTCGTAGCGCTCCGACTCGACGATATCGGCGTACGCGGCGGGGTCGAAACCGGACAGGAAGACCTCCCCGGTCTCGAAGAGCCTGCGCTCCACGCGCTCGGCCAGGGCGGCGTAGCCTTGGTCGGCGAACAGCTTGGCCAGGCGCTTCTTCTCGTTCATGATACGCGGCCTATTGAACTGGAGGTCCTGCATCTCCTTGTAAGGCAAGGAGAAGGCCTTGCATACCGCGGCGATCGTCGCCTTCATGCGAGCGAACAGCACCGAGGATAGCGCGTAGTCGAAGGCGAGGCCTAAGCCGCTGACTACCGCCAAGGCGAGGCGCAGCCCCCTCGGGGCGAGCTGGATCAGGAAGACGATGGCCGGCTGCAGAACGAGCACGAGGAGGAGGACCAGGAAGAACCAGAATACCGTGTACTTGAGGCTTATGCGTCCATGGAGGTTAAGGAACTCGTCCGAGTAATCCCAAATGCGTATACCGAGAACCTTCTCGAGGGCGATATGGGCCATGTACTCCACCACGGTGGCCAGCCCGGCGTAGAGCAGGCACTGGAGCCAGAAGGGCAGCGGCATGAACCACACCGTGAAGGGGTAGATTATCAACGCGCCCGCCGCGTAGGCGGGGCAGACGGGCCCCTGGAGGAAGCCGCTGTTGATGAGCCCCCTACCGGCGGTCGAGAGATAGAGCATCTCTACCAGCCAGCCGATAACGCCGAACGCGAAGAAGTAGAGGAGGAACCCCGATAGGAGGTTCAGCCCCTGGAAGGTGAAGTGCGGGGTAGCGAGGAAGGTTGGCACTATGCCTCCTAACGATAGAGCCGAGCATGGCGCCGGGAGGTAAGGACGGAGCCCTACCCTCCGGCGGCCTACGCCTGTTTCTTCTCTATCTTGGCCCAGGTATCGCGTAGCGACACGGACCGGTTAAATACGAGCGCGCCGGGCCTAGAGTCCGGGTCGCAGGAGAAATAGCCCAGGCGCTCGAACTGGAAGGACTCGCCGGGCTCGGCGGCGCCCAGGGCTGGCTCCGCGTAGGCTCCGCCCACCGCCTCCCGGGATCCCTGGTTGACGGTCGTTGTCCAGTCGACTCCCGCGGGCACGTCCATGGGCCGCTCGGCCAGGAAGAGCTTATCGAAGAGCCTCGCCTCTATGGGCAGGGCGTGCGCGACCGAGACCCAATGGATGGTACCCTTGACCTTGCGGTTATCGGGGGCGTTGCCGCCCTTGGTCGCCGGGTCGTAGGAGCAGCGCACCGCGGCGACCTCGCCCGTGGCCGGATCCTTGTCGAAGCCCGTGCAGGTGACGACGTAGCCGTAGCGAAGCCGCACGGTGTTGCCGGGGAAGAGGCGGAAGTACTTGGGAGGCGGATTCTCGGCGAAGTCCTCGCGCTCTATCCAGAGCTCGCCGGAGAACGGCACCTTCCGCGTGCCGGCGGCCGGGTCCTCGGGGTTGTTGACGGCCTCGAACTCCTCGACCTGGCCGGCGGGCCAGTTCTCTATGACGAGCCGCAGGGGCCTCAGGACCGCCATGACGCGGTTGGCCCTCTT
>CAZNNA010000146.1:0-8194 GCA_964573825.1 uncultured Treponemataceae bacterium | reverse complement strand
GCGGGCCAAGGTGGATTACATCGTCTCCGAGGGACTTTATAACATAGGCGTCAAGCGTAGCGAGGAGGAGCGCAAGGAGCTCGTCTCCAAGGCCCTCCTCGAGGTGGGCCTCCTGCCGGAATTCGCCTCGCGCTTCCCCCACGAGTTCTCCGGCGGGCAGCGCCAGCGCATAGGCATAGCCCGCGCCCTCATCATGGAGCCGGAGCTCATCGTGGCCGACGAGCCCATATCGGCGCTCGACGTCTCCATCCGGGCGCAGGTGCTCAACCTCCTATCGGCCATCCAGAAGGCCAAGGGCCTCACCTACCTCTTCATAGCCCACGACCTGTCGGTGGTGCGCTTCATCACCGACCGCATAGCCGTCATCAACAAGGGAGAGATAGTGGAGCTCGCCGAGACCGAGGAGCTCTTCCGCCATCCCCTGCACCCCTATACCAGGGCGCTGATATCCGCCATACCGCAGCCCGACCCGCTGTCGGAGCGCCGCAAGGTCGTGAGCGTCTACGACCCGTCCTGCCACGACTACGCGACCGAGGGCCCGTCGTGGGTCGACGTGGGCGGCGGGCACTTCGTGCTCGCCAACGCCAAGGAGGTGGAGGCCTACCGCGCGGAGATCGCGGCGGCCGACGCGAAGGGCTAGGAGGCGCCGCGGGCGAAGGCCTCCGCCGCCCGGACGTGGGAGCGGAAGAGCCCGAGCGTGTCGGGGAAGCGCCTGGTCATGCCTTCCGGGTGGAACTGGGCGGCCACGAGGTAGCGATCGCCTCCGCTCCACTCGATGCCCTCGACGACGCCGTCGTCGGACCTGGCGCTGACGGATAGGCCGCGGGCCGGGTCCTTGACCGCCTGGTGATGGAAGCTGTTGGACAGGAAGCGGCCGGCGCCCAGGGCCTCGGCGAGCCGGGTGCCTGTAGCTATATCGATGTAATGCGCCGGCTCGTCCATGGGCACGTCGAAGGAGTGGCCGCCCGCGCCGGGCAGCTGGCTCGGGATGTCCTGGTACAGGGTGCCGCCGAGGGCCACGTTGACGAGCTGGCAGCCTCGGCAGATGCCCAGGAGGGGAAGGCCGGCGGTCCAGGCGGCCTTGAAGAGGGCTAGCTCCCAGCGGTCGCGGTCCAGCTCCATGCGCGAGACGGCCTTGATAGGCGCCTCTCCGTAGAGGTAGGGGCAGACGTCGCCGCCCCCGGAGAGGACGAGGCCGTCGAGCCGCTCGACGTAGGAGGCGGCCAGGGCGGCGACGGCGTCGTCGTCGCCGGGCGGCAGGCCCGATAGCCCGGGCAGGGCTACCGGCACGCCGCCGGCGGCGGAGACGGAGTAGGTGTAGTTGATGTTGATCGATAGGTAGGTCGAGCGGTTCTTGTGTTCGTCGAAGGTGGTAATGCCGATGAGAGGTGCCACGCGTTGCTCCTTGGCGACGTCGGCCGTCGCCTTTAAAGGCATTCTATAGCGGACGCGCGTACTTGGTGAAGCTCGCCCTCGATACGCGGAGGGGCGCCGAGGGTCGCGGCGGGAAGCCGGGGCGCCTTGAGCGCCTCGCGGCTAAGTGATAGGCTTGGGTGCCGCGAAAGCGGCGGATGGAGAAGAGAATGATCCTGGAAGGCGGGATTCCCGTGGACTCCCGGTTTACCGAACTATGCGAGCGGGCGGAGTCGGAGCTGCGGAGGCTTCGCGTACCCGGCGCGGCCCTGGGCGTATGGCACCGGGGGCGCGAGTACCTGGCCTGCTACGGGAAGACGAGCGTCGAGCATCCCCTGCGGGTGAATGCCGACACGATGTTCCAGATAGGCTCCATCACCAAGACCATGACGGCGACGGCGCTCGCCTCGCTCGCCTACGGCGGCGCTCCCGGCAAGTCCCTCGACCTCGATAGCCCCGTACGCGATTACTTGCCGGGCTTTACCATGAGCGATCCCGAGGTCGCCCGCCGCGTGACGACGAGGCAGCTATTGTCCCATACGGGCGGCTGGATAGGCGACTACTTCGACTGCTTCGGGGACGGGGACGATGCCCTGGCGACCATGGTCGAGCGTATCGGGCGCCTCCCCCAGGTGACGCCGCTGGGCTCGCATTTCTCTTATAATAACGCCGGATTTAATATAGCCAGCCGCGTCCTCGAGCTCGCCTACGGCAAGCCCTACGAACGGGCTATCGAGGAGATGCTGTTCAAGCCCCTGGGGCTCACGCGCAGCTTCTTCTACCCGAGCGACGTCCTTATAACCCATCGCTTCGTCGCGGGTCACGATCGCAGGGGGCGGCGCGTAGAGGTGCAGCGACCCTGGGCCATAGGCCGGGCGGGCAACGGGGTCGGCGGCGGCGTCCTGTCCATCCGGGACCTCCTGGCCTACGCGCGCCTGCACCTTCGCGACGGCGTTTCCGACGAGGGCAGGCCCGTCGTCCCAGCGGAGGCCGTACGGGCCATGCGCGAGCCCCAGGCCGACGCCGGAGCCCGCGGCTCCGTCTGCCTGTCGTGGTTCCTCAAGGAATCGGGCGGCGTCCGCTATTATAGCCACGGCGGGGCCACGAACGGCCAACAGGCCTACCTGACCATGGTACCGGGCGAGGACTTCGCCGCGGCCGTGCTTACCAACGCCGAGGCCGGGGGCATCGTGACCGATCGCCTGCGACCCTGGGTGGCCGAGCTCTGGTTCGGCGCCGACGAGCGCGACCCGGAGCCCCTCTCCCCCGGCAGGGACCTGCCCGAGGCGGCGTTCTCGGCCTCGCTCGACGAGCTGGCGGGCGAGTACGAGCTACCGCTCTCGGCCTTCTCCCTTAGGCGCCGGGGCCCTGGGCTCATCCTTCGCGACGAGCCCCGCGGCGGCTTCCCTACGCCCGATAGCCCTCCGGGGCCTCCCGGCAAGCCCATGCGCGCCGTCCCGGTAGCGGGCGATAGGCTCCTCGTCCTCGACGAGCCCAGGAAGGGCGCCCTGGTCGACGTACTGCGAGACCGGGACGGCCGCGTCGCCTACCTGCGCCTGGGCGGGCGCGTCCATCCCCGAAAGGAACGATAATCATGCTGCGACATACCCGCTACGACATAGATCTCGACGCGGTGGCCCACAACTTCAGGCGCGTCAAGGAGATGCTCGCCGCGCCACCCGCCGGGGCGACCTCGGCTAGGGCCGGCGCGCCCAAGGCCGCCGTCGTGCTCAAGGCCGACGCCTACGGCCTCGGCGCCGTGCCGGTCGCCCGCGTCCTCCTGCGAGAGGGCGCCGACCTCCTCGCGGTCGCCTGCCTGCCCGAGGCACTGCAGCTCAGGCGCGCCTTCCCCGACGCGCCCATCCTGCTCATGGGCCACACCCCCACCGAGTACCTGCCCGAGGCCGTGGGGGCGGATATAGCCTGCGCGCTCTTCGACCTGGACCAGGCCCGGGCCGCCTCGGAGGCGGCCAAGGCCGGCGGCAGGGTGGCCCGTATCCACGTCAAGGTGGACTCAGGCATGAACCGGCTCGGGCTCAAGCCCGGGGACTTCGAGCCGGGCACGGGACCCGGCTCGGCGGCCGCGCTCCTTGCGCGCATGGCCGAGCTACCGAGCCTGGCCCTGGACGGCGTCTTCACGCACCTGGCGCTCTGCGACGAGGCCTCCGACCGGGCCCAGTTCGCCCTGTTCGAGCGCCTCCTGGCCGACGCGGCGGCCCTGGGCGTAAACCCGGGGCTCAGGCACGTCTGCGACTCCATAGGGCTCATGCGCTATCCGGAGTTCCGCCTGGACATGGTCAGGGCCGGGGCCGTCATGTACGGCGTCACGCCGCTCAATACGCCGCTTACGGCCACGGCCGGCATGAGGACGCCCTTCCGACTGTCTACTCGCATAGCGCGCCTCAGGCGCCTGGCCGAGGGCGAGGGCGTGGGCTACGACTACACCTACCGCGCCCCGGCCGGGGGCGCCCTCATAGCGACCCTGCCCGTGGGCTACGCCGACGGCTACAAGCGCTGCCTCTCGGGCGTCGGGAGCGTGGTCGTCCGGGGCCGGCGCGCGCCGGTCGTCGGCCTCGTCTGCATGGACCAGTGCACCGTCGACGCGAGCGCCGTGCCCGGCGTAGCGGAGGGCGACGAGGTCCTGCTCCTCGGCGGCGACCCCGCGGGCCCGGGCGGACCGTCCGCGGCCGTGCCGGTGCTCGAGATGGCCGACTGGGCCAAGACCAATCGCAACGACGTTATCTGTTCCATAGGCCGGCGCGTGCCCCGCGTCTACAGCGAGGGCGGCCGCGTCGTCGAGGAGATCGATCACGTACTCGGAGGAAACGAATGATAGAGGCCGAGAAGCTACGCGCCGACGCCCGGGACCTGAGCCCCTGGCTCGTGGAGCTGAGGCGAACCATCCATAGGCATCCGGAGCTCGGCCTCGAGGAAACCGCCACGGCCGACCTCATCGAGCGCACCCTCGACGGGCTGGGCATCGAGCATGGCCGCAGGGGCACGGCCGTGGTGGGCCTCGTCCGAGGCGCCGCGCCGGGACCGACGGTGGCCCTGCGCGCCGACATAGACGCCCTGCCCATACAGGAGGCCACCGGCGCCGGGTACGCCTCCGAGATCCCGGGCGTCATGCACGCCTGCGGCCATGACGCGCACGCTACCATACTGCTCGGCGTCGCGCGCTGGTTCGCCGAGCGCAGGGCCGAGCTCGCGGGCAACGTGAAGCTCCTCTTCCAGCCGGCCGAGGAGACCTGCGGCGGCGCAGAGACCATGATCAAGGACGGGTGCCTGGAGAACCCCCATGTCGACTATACGCTGGGCCTCCACGTGATGCCCTACCTGCCCGTGGGGCGCATCGAGACCAAGAAGGGCGCCCTCAACGGTTCCAGCACCGACCTGCGCATGGCTATACGCGGCAAGTCATGCCACGCGGCCTATCCGGAGCTCGGCGTCGACGCCATCATGGTCTCGGCCCACGTCGTCTCCGCCCTCCACTCCCTCGTGTCGCGCTACGTCTCGCCCCTGGAGTCCGCGGTACTGACCATAGGCACGATAGCCGGCGGTACGCGCTCCAACATCATAGCTGACGAGGTGACCATGCGGGCTACGCTGCGTACCACCTCGGAGGCCACGCGGGACCTGCTCGTGGGCAAGGTCAGGGCCCTCGTGGAGAGCGTGCCCGCCTCCTTCGGCGGCTCGGGCTCGCTCGAGGTGGAGTACGGCTACGCCGCCCTGGTCAACGACCCGGGCGTCGTCGACCAGGTAGCCGAGGCCGCCAGCGATATCCTGGGGCCCGGTACCGTCGATTGGAAGGAGAAGCCGAGCATGGGCGTCGAGGACTTCTCCTTCTTCTGCCGCGAGCGCCCGGGCGCCTTCTACCACCTGGGCTGCGGGAACGCGGATAAGGGCATAGGCTCGCCGCTCCATACCGCGACCTTCGATATTGACGAGGACTGCCTGCCCCTCGGCGTGGCCATGCAGGTGGCCTGCGCGCTCCGCCTCTTGGAGCGCGGCAAGGCCTAGCGGAACGCTCGAGGCGCGGCTATGGCCTTCGGCGTAGCCGGCGAGCGTAACATGATTACGGAACCGATTAGGAGGAATCTATATGGACAAGCTTTACGTCAGCGCCGACATCGAGGGCGTCTGCGGCATCGTCGACTGGACCGAGACCGAGATAGGGGAGGCCCAGGGCGCCTACTTCCGCGCTGAGATGACCAAGGAGGTCGCCGCCGCCTGCGAGGCCGCCGTCAAGAAGGGCGTCAAGGATATCTTCGTCAAGGACGCCCACGGCTCCGGCCGCTCCATCGACCCGTCAGCCCTGCCCCGCGAGGTCCGCATCATGCGCGCCTGGACCCGCGATCCCTTCTCCATGATGGCCGGGCTCGACGATAGCTTCGGCGGCGTCTTCTTCCTGGGCTACCACTCCGCCGCCGGCACCGACGGCAACCCCCTCGCGCACACCATGAACGGAAACAACGTGGCCGTCAGGATCAATGGCGTCCTGGCCTCGGAATTCCTCATCAACTCGTATACGGCCGGCCTCGTCGGGGTACCGGTGATGCTGCTCGCCGGCGACGCCGCGCTCTGCGCCACCGCCGCGAGCGTCAACCCCAACATCCGCACCGTGGCCGTCTCCGAGGGTAACGGCAACGCCTCGGTGTCCATACACCCCGCGCTGGCCCACGAGCGCATCGCGGCCGCGGCCGCCGACGCCCTGTCGGCCGACCCCAAGTCCATGCTCGTGGAGATGCCGAGCCTCTTCAAGGTATCTATCTTCTTCAAGCAGCACTACCTGGCCAACCGCGGCTCCTACTACCCGGGCGCCACGCGGACCGGCCCGCACGAGGTGTCCTTCAAGTCGAAGAACTGGGCTGACGTCCTAGCCTTCCTCTTCTTCGTGCTATGACGAAGTCCTTACCCAAGGTTCTCCCCAAGGCCCTATGCAAGGGCGACGCGATAGGCATGATAGGCCCATCGGGCTCGAGCAAGGACGCCGGCATGGCCGACAAGGGCGCCGCCGCCCTCGAGTCCCTGGGCTTCCGCGTCGTCGTCGGCGACAGCTGCCGGCATAAGTACGGCTACCTGGCGTCCCCGGACGAGCTCAGGGCCGCCGACGTCAACGCCTTCTTCGCGGACGGCTCCATCGACGGCATCGTCTGCATGAAGGGCGGCTACGGCACGCCCCGTATCCTCGATCGCCTGGACTACGGCGCCATAGCGGCCAACCCCAAGGTGTTCGCCGGCTACAGCGACATAACGGGCATGCACCTGGCCTTCTATACCCGCGTCGGCTTCCCGACCTTCCACGCGCCCATGGCGGTAAGCATGGTCGGCGGCTTCGACGACTTCTCGGCCGCCTCCTGGCGCCGCGCCCTCATGACGGCCGGGCCGCTCGGGCGCCTGGAGCCGCCGCGGAAGGCCGACGGCTCGCCGGGCGCTGCGCCCGGTACCCTGGTCGGCGGCAAGGCCCGGGGGCCGCTCATAGGCGGCAACCTGTCCCTGGTGGCCGCCCTCTGCGGGACGCCCTACGCGCTCGTGCCCGATGGCGCTATACTGTTCCTAGAGGACGTATCGGAAGAGCCCTACCGAATCGACCGCATGCTCACCCAGCTTAGGCTGGCTGGCGTGTTCGATCGCTGCGCGGGCATAGTGCTCGGCGACTGGAAGAGCTGCGAGCCGTCCGATCCGGATCGCTCGCTCACGCTCGCGCAGGTCTTCGCTGACGTCGTGGCGCCGGCGGGCAGGCCCGCTATCCACGGCTTCGCGGCCGGGCACTCGACGCCGACGCATAGCTTCCCGCTCGGGGTAGAGGCCGTACTGGACGCGGACGCCGGGACGCTGGATATCGTAGGGACGGCCCTCCGCTAGGAGGGACCCCGCCCAAGGAAGGAACTGGAACATGGCACACTATTGCTTCGACGGTTGCGACGCGGTCGCCCTGGCCAAGGAATACGGCACGCCTCTCTACGTGGTGTCGGAGCGCCTCGTGCGCGAGCGGCTCAGGGAGATGCGCAAGGACTTCCTGGAGCGCTATCCCAACACCGAGGCGCTCTACGCCTCCAAGGCCCTGCAGACCCTCGATCTCTTGCGTATCGTCGCCTCCGAGGGCATCGGCCTCGACGTGGTATCGGGCGGCGAGCTCTACGCCGCTGCCAAGGCCGGCTTTCCCATGGAGCGCATATTCTTCCACGGCAATTCAAAGACCGAGGCGGAGATACGCATGGCCGTGGAGTACGGCGTGGGCCGCGTGGTAGTAGACAACCTGCGCGAGCTCGAGGTCCTGGACGCGGCCGCCAAGGCGCTGGGACGCAAGGCCAAGATACTCTTCCGGGTCACGCCCGGCGTCGACAGCCACACGCACGATTACATATCGACGGGCAAGCTGGACTCCAAGTTCGGCATACCCCTGGATCCCCGCGTACGAGACGAGTACGTGGGCGCGGCGCTGCGCATGGAGGGCATCGAGCTCCTGGGCTTCCACTTTCACGTGGGCTCGCAGCTCCTGTCCAACGAGTCCCACCTCAAGGCCATAGGCATACTCTGCGAACTCATGGCGGACGTCAAGGCGCGCTACGGCTTTATCACCAAGGAGGTCAACCTGGGCGGCGGCTACGGCGTGCACTATAGCGGCGACGAGCGCGCCCGGCCCCTGTCGTACTTCGTGGACGCGATGATGGCCAACCTGGGCTCCGCCTGCGCCGCGGCCGACCTGCCGCTGCCTCGCGTCGTCATCGACCCCGGCCGCTGGGTGGTGGCCGAGGCGGGCGTCACGCTCTACACGATA
>CAZNNA010000145.1:0-8247 GCA_964573825.1 uncultured Treponemataceae bacterium | reverse complement strand
GAGGACGCTACCGAGCGCGGTGAGTATCGAGAGGCCCGCCTACTTGGAGATGAGCCTCGAGAAGAGCTCCTTGCCGTCCTGGTCCTGGAATTCGCAGGCGAGGCCCTCCGGGCGAAGCTCGAGGACGAGGCGGCCGTAGACGTCGCGGGCGAACCAGGCCGAACCCGGCGATCGGTAGGAAGGCTCGGGGTCGGGCTTACCGCCCATGGCGCCGACGACGGCCCAGGCCGTCCCGTCCGCCTCTATCCATTCCATGTAGTGATTATGGCCCGAGACGACGAGGTCCGCCTTGCCCGCTATGAGCGGCGCCACCTCGCGCAGCATGTCGGCGTGATCGTACCAGGCCTTGCCCGTGTGCTCGTCCACGTAGCCGGAGGAATAGAAGAAGCAGTGGGATAGGACGACGACGTAGTGATCGTCGGGGATGGACTCGAGCTGGACCGAAAGCCAGGCCCGCTCCTTGGCGCCGAAGCCCTCCGGGCCCCAGAGCAGGTCCAGGGCTATGAAGTGCACGGGACTGGCGTCTGCGCGCCAGGACGAGGCGGAGAGGGCGCCGAGCGGTACCCCGCCCCTGCCTGAGCCGGCCCCGAAGGCGGCGGCCCAGCGAGCCTGGCCGCCTACCATGGCGTCGTGGTTGCCGAGGAGGGCCAGGAAGGGTAGGGTCGGCGCGTCCCGGTGGAGGCCGGCCAGGGCCTCTTCCCAATCGTCGGCCTCCATGCCCATCTCGACGGTGTCGCCGAGCAGGAAGAAGGCGTCGAGCCTGCCTTGGTCGTATTCTGTCTGCGAAAGACGCAGTATGGCGCTACGGGCGGCCGCGTTGGACGCCTCTCGACCGTAGTGGGGGTCGGAGGATAGGGCGACGCGTAGGAGCGGCCGGCCGTCGGCCGGGGAGCGGAGCGGTATGCCGCCCGCGGGATCGATGAGCGCGGGGCGCGGGGCCTCGGCGGGAGCGCCGTAGGCCTGGGAGAAGACGTAGGCCGCTACGCCCAGGGCAGCGATCAGCGAAACGACCGAGAAGGCTACGCACAACCCGCCGAGGACCGCCTTGGGGGCCGCGCGCCCTACGGCCGCCCGGGCGCCTAGGAGGGCGAGCGGCAAGGATCCTAGGGCGACGAGCGTCAGCACCTGCGTCCTATAGCCCCAGCGGTATAGGCCGAGCGTACCGGCCTGCGAGAAGGCCCAGGTAAGGAAGGCCGCCATGGCGCCCGATCCGAGCAAGGCGGCCGCGGGCGTAACGATGTTTTTCTTAGCGAGCATGGGAATCCTCCGAAGGGAAGAGCCTACGCCGCCTCGGTTGCGGGGTCAAGCGATTCTTCGCGCGAAGATCGATGTGCGATGATCGAGGCCCTCCCTTATCGCAAAGCGGCCGTCCCCGTAAGACCGGGAACGGCCGCCGACTTCGTTCAGAGGGCCTGAGCCCTCCGCGCTACGTCAATCATCGATCACCTCCTCTCTCGCTCCCTCTCGGGGGCGATAGGGATGGCCGCCCTTACGGGCGTCCGGGCGTCCACTCGAGCGGGCCCGCTCGCCTTGCCTCGATAGCGAGTATGCCATCGCTTGGAGCGGCCCTGCCAGGGAGGGTTCGGGTAAAGGATTTCTTTCTTGTGTACTATTCGATTATACGAATTCGGTAGGTTTACACGCGTTCCGTCTTGTGGCATACTCTCGCTCATCTTTGCTTACCAGGAGGTGCCTGATGATATTCTACAGCGATCCCGCTAGTCTCCGAACCCCCGGCTCCGCCAGGGAATAGCGAAGAGAACAAGCCTACCAGAGCTCGTTCCTCCTTCGCGGTCAATGGCGGATGTAACGTACATCCATCGAGGAACGACCATGCCTTATCTAAACGCGGACGGCGTATTGCCTCCCGAACTATTGAGCGAGATTCAGAAGTACGTCCAGGGCGCCCTTGTCTACGTGCCTCGCCAGGGTAGCGAGCGACTAGGTTGGGGCCGGAAGAACGGGACCAGGGCCGAGCTGGATAGGCGCAATGCCGCCATCCGGGAGGCCAAGGCCTGCGGGCGTACCATAGACGAGCTGGCGGACGAGTACTGCCTGTCGGCCGACGGCATCAGGAAGATACTATATTGCGGCCGCAAGGCCTCATGATCCGCCTGGCGGCGGAGCCGCGACGACGACGTTGCGGCCCGCCGCCTTTCCTTTATACATGGCGGCGTCGGCCCGCGCTATGAGCCTGTCGACAGGCTCTCCCGGGCTGTACTCGGCCACCCCGATGGTGATCGAAACGGATAGGAGCTCGTCGCCCGCCGCCACGCTGCGCTCGGCTACCGAACGCCTGAGGCGTTCCGCCGCCTCCAGGGCCTTGGGCAGGGCGTCGCCCGATAGCAGCATAAGGAATTCCTCGCCGCCCCAGCGTAGCGCCATGTCCTCGAGGCGTACGCCTTCCTCCAAGGCCTTGGCGACGGCCTTGAGTACCCTGTCTCCCGTCTCGTGGCCGTAGCGGTCGTTGAAGGCCTTGAAGCGATCTATATCGCAGAGCGCCACGCAGAAGGGGCATCCGACCCGGGCAGAGCGGGAGGCCTCGATATCGAGCCGGGCAAGGCCCGAGCGGCGATTGCGGAGCCCGGTAAGCGCGTCCCGCTCGGCGAGCTCCTTCATGAGCTCGTAGGCCTCCTCTACCTTGCGCTTCTCGTCCTTGAGCGCCTGCTCGGCGGCTAGTATGCGGCCGTAGCTGTCCTTGATCGCCCTGTTGGTGGCCCGGTCGATGAGGACGACGAGCGCGACCATGCCGCCGATGAGGAGGGCAAGGCTAAGGCTTCCGGACGATACTCGCCCGGCCCTATTGGTCTCGGCTACCCGGCGCTCGTAGTTCACGATGCGCTCGATGTCATCCACGTAGACGCCGGTCGCCACTATCCAGGAGAAGTCGGGATACAGGCGAGAGTAGCTTATCTTGCGGGAAGGCAACTGATCGCGAGGCTTCGGGAAGTAGTAGCTGGTGAAGGCCTCGCCCGAGGATACGATGCCCTGGAGCTCCTCTCGGTAGGGAAACGCGTCCTTCGCCTGCGGCGACTCGGTTGAGAGCAATGCTCCCTCCGTACTTACGAGGAACCTATGCACGAGGCGCCTGGCGTAGCCGTACCCTCCCTCGGGCTTAAGGAGCTCGTGTATCCATAGATAGCCGTCGTCGGCCAATCGAGTCTCGCGGATGCGCGGAATGAGGCGCGCCTTGGCAAGCCCGTCGGCTCGGCGCTCTCCCTCCGCGTCGCCCGGCCTCACGCCGAGTTCCTCGCGTACGAGGGCCCTCTCTATGTCTATGGACTGGATGGTGCGCTCGACCTGTTCCCGCAGGTAGCCCATCGTGAGCTTGGTCACGGCGTCCTCGAGCCGGGCGATGGCCGCCTCGTTCTGGCGCTGGAGGGCGCTGAAGTGGGTTATGCCGAACGCTAGCGCTAAGCCCGATAGGGCTATAGCGGTGATGATGTAGTAGCCGCGTCGTATGCGTACCGCCTCGCTGTGTACGAGGCTCTGCCGTTTCATCGGGCTAACTATAACGCAAAGATAGTATATTGTCATCTTGATGATTCTGTGGTAGGGTATACTACCTATGGTAGAGAAGTGTGGGCTGCAGGCCTATTCCTTGTTCGGAGGGTTAAGCGCCGAGCAGCTAGACCTGATCAGGCCCCTCATGGGCTCCGTCAGCTTCCGCTCGGGCCAGGTCGTCATCCGCGAGGGCGCCCCCAACGATTCCATCTACTTCATACTCGAGGGACGCGTCTCCGTCACCAAGAAGGGAACGGAACTCCTCGAGCTGCCCGAGGGGCAGACCTTCGGCGAGATGGAGCTCCTCGATATCATGCCCTCCGTGGCCACCGTCACGGCGCTCGACGACCTTAGGCTGGCGGTCATAAGCAACCGCTGCCTGCGCGCCATGTACGAGCGGGACGCCCGGGTCTTCGGCATACTCATGATGAACCTGGCTCGCGACCTCTCCAGGCGCCTTAGGCGCATGGACGAGCTGGCGTGCAGGGAGCTGACCGTGCCGATCCCGACCGCGTGCTAGGCCGGAACCTTACGTGAGCGGGCACTACGGCTTCCTCAAGCGCGCAGAGCTGCGATCGTCCCTGTCCCTCGACGCGCTCTACGCCGCCCACGGCGAGCGCGACTTCGGTAATCCGGGCTGGGGCGAGGCCAGCGGCCGTATCCTCATAGCCAGGCTGTCGCCGTTCCGCGACGTCGAGCGCTCCACCCCGCACCTGTTCCTGGCGCGGGAGCTGCGCGACGCGTTGCCTACCGCCTACCTGGATTTCTCGTTCTTTCCCGCTGCCCGCGATCGCTCCGCGCTAACGGCCGCGGGGGTTCCCTGGCTGCACGGCGTGGCCTCCGCCCGGGGAGGCGCCGAGTTCGACGCCGTACTCGTCTCCAACGCCTACACCCTGGAACTCGTCAACCTGGCGCCCCTGCTCAGGAACTCCGGCATACCGGAGCGCCGGGATCGACGCGAGGAGGGCGGCCGCTGGCCCCTCGTCGTGCTCGGCGGCTCCAACTCCATTGCCGCCGGCGCCCTCTACGATCGGGATTCCGGCGACTCCTTCGTCGACGCGCTCTACTTCGGCGAGGGCGAGGGCGCCGTCGGCCCGCTCGCGGCGGGACTCCTGCGGGCCGCCGGGCTCGACGCGCGCGAGCGGCGCGGGGCCATCGAGGCGCTCGCTGCGACCCTGCCCGGCCTCTGGCCCACCTGGTCCCGCGGCCCGGTTAGCCAGGCTCGCGCGGCGAGCGGGGCCTATCCGCGCGCCTTGCCGCCGCTGCTGGCCGGCGAGGAGGCCGGCACCGCCCGCCTCGAGATATCCAAGGGCTGCCCGAGCTTCTGCTCCTTCTGCTTCGAGGGCTGGGAGCGTAAGCCGTACCGGGAGCGCCCCCTGGCGGATATCCTGGCGGAGGCGAGGCGCCTCAAGGCCGAGGACGGCGCCGAGGCCGTCGAGCTGGCCAGCTTCAACTTCAACACGCACGCCGACATCGTCGGTATCATTCGCGGCCTCGGGGAGCGCTTCCCGGCCGTCACCTTCCAGAGCCAGCGGGCGGACGTCCTGGCTCGATCGCCGAGCCTCGTACGCTTCGAGGCGGCCGCGGGCAAGCGGTCCTTCACCGTAGGCATCGAGGGCATCTCGAGCCGAGCCAGGGCCTATTTCTCCAAGGGGCTCGGCGACGATGAGCTTAGGAAGGCGATACGGCTCATGATCGAGAACGGGGCGCGGGAGCTCAAGCTCTTCTACATCCTCTCGGGGCTCGAGGAGGAGTCCGACGTAGAGGAATTCTCGCGCTTCGCGGCCTGGCTTCGATCGATAGCGGGCCCGAGGCCCCCTCGCATCGTCTTCTCCATGGGAGAGCTGGTACGCATGCCCTTCACGCCGCTGGCCTACGAGCGCCTCGTCCTCGAACCGGGACCCTTCCTGGCCCTCAGGCGTCGCCTCGAGGCCGCCATCGCCCGCGAGGGCTTCGAGGCGCGCGCGCCCGGCCGCTTCGACGAGTACTGCCTGACCCAGGTGCTCGCCCTGGCGCCTCCCGGGGCCTTCGGCCTCCTTGGCCGCCTGGCGGAGGCCGGCGACCTCTACGACCTGTCCCTGTCCAAGGGCGCCTGGGACCGCGCTCGCGCCTACCTCGAGGATCGCGGCATGCTCTCGGAGGTTTTCCTCGGGGAGAAGGCGGAGGAGTATCCCTTTCCCTTCCCGTTCCTCGATCCCGTCGTGCCGAGGCGGAAGTCCTACGCGCGCTATCTCGACGCCAAGGCGCTCCGCGAGCGCCCGTCGTGCCTCGGGGCGGCCTGCATGGGCTGCGGGGCCTGCGACGGCCCGCTCGCCGACCAGAAGGCCGCGCTCGAGGGGCACGAGCTCGACGCGGCCGGGCCGGACGACGTCGAGGCCGTCCTGGCGACGGCCTCGGCCCTCCGCAAGCCTTGCGAGTCCTGGGTAGCCTGGCGGCTCGAGCCCGGTGCGGCGATCGCGCCTCCCGCGTACGCGGCTACGCTCTTCAGGCGACGCCTCTTCGCGCTCCTGCCCGGCCTCGTCGACGATGTCATCACGGCGGCGGACGGCTTCCTCCAGGCGGAAGAGGGGCGTAGGCGCCTTCCGGGGGCCTCGGGCGATACGGCCTTCCGCGTCCTGTCTCGCCGCCCCCTGTCCCCGGGCGAGCTAGCCGCGGGGGGCTTCCTGCCGTTAGCCTCGGCGCCGGGTGCCGCCATGCTCGAGCCCGAGTCCCTGCGCGCGACCCTGCGGTTCCAGGGGACGGGGGCGAGCCTCGATACGGTCGCGAGCCTCGTCTCCGCCTTCCTGGCCGCCGCCGCCATACCGCATACGCTCTCCAAGTCGGGCGTCGGGGCCGTCCTCGTCGTATCCGATAAGGGACGCAGGAAGCGCAACGTGCTCTCGGCGAGCGCGACGGCCGTCGCCGGCGAAGGCGACGGGGATCGCGGCCCCGGGGCGGTAGAGTGCGTCCTCGAGCTCGGCCCCAAGTTCGACCTCTCGGCCTTGCCGCCCTTGGCCGCCCGCCGCGGGCTACGCTACGCGACGATTGTCCGGCTATCGCCCTAGCGCGTGGATAGGCCCGCCTCGTGGGCGGCGTACAGGCCGCTCGCTATGCTCGTGAACACCGCGCCCTCCGACACCCGGCCCGGGAACAGGCGCTCGAGCATGGCCGCGAAGGCCGGCGTGCGCGAGGAGCCGCCTACCCGTACGACGCTCGAGACGTCGCCTCGGGAGAGGCCGGCGGACGCCAAGGCCTCGTCGATGACGGCCTCGGCCTCGCGTACCCGCGGCGCTACGATGCTCTCGAAGTCTTCTCGCCTCAGGCTCTCGCGGACCGATACGTGGGGCGGGAGGTCGTAGGCGATGCTCGCCTCGCCCGCGCTCGATAATCCTATCTTGGCCTTGTCGAGTTCCTCGAAGAGCCTATAGGACTCGTTGCCGTCCAGGAACGCTAGGAGGCCTCGTAGCCTCGGCTTGTCTATCGGCCGCGCGTCTGATACGAGTTCCTTGACCATGCGCCTGGTCGCGGCGATGTCGCCCAGGGGCAGGGCGTAGAAGCTGGCCACCTGGTCGGTGATCCAGCGCGGCATGTCGAGGTAGGTACCGCGCATCGTCCTGAATTTTCCCCGAGCCCCGAAGTGGTCGATGATGCGGGCCCGCGAGACGTCCTCGTTGAGGCGGTACCCTCCCAGGTCGCGCCCGGCGCTCGACAGGATGCGTATGTCGTTCCCGGGGCCGAATTCCGCTACCGCGACGTCAAGCGTGCCGCCGCCGAAGTCGAAGACGAGGGCCGTGCCCGAGGCCCCGGGGAGCAGGCTCGCCGCGGCCGCCACCGGCTCGGCCACGAAGGCGACCTCGGAGAAGCCCGCGAAGGAGCAGGCGGCGCGGTAACGCTCGAGCACGCGCCCGTCGTCCCGACCGGCGTCGCCCTCCGTCAGCATGACCGGCCGCCCTATGACGGCGACGGTCTCGGGCGTCCCCGAGGCGTTGTCGGCTCGCTTCCGTACCTCGCGGAGGTAGAGCCCCGCGAGGCGCTCCGCCGGCCAGAACGAGCCGAAGACGCTCGTGCCCTTGAAGGCGGGGTCCTTGAGGGCCAGCTTCAGGGCCTGGAAGAACCTGAAGCGGGAGTAGAGGTCCCCGGTTCCCCTGAGGCGCTCGAGGGCCGCCGCGTAGTCCCCCGCCGCCTCCGAGCCAACCGAGGCCCAGCCGTCGCGATCGAAGTAGAGGAGCGAGGGCATGACGGGCCCCTCGCCCAGGTCGAGGAGCCGCGAGCCCGAGCCGTCCCCGACGGTCACGACGGTGTTGGAGGTGCCGAAATCGATGCCGTACAACCATGCTCTCCTTATCGCTGGCGTCTTGCGCAAGCCCGGCGCTTAACGTTAGTATAGTCCCGTGTTCGATGACGACTGCATCGACGGGCAGACCGTCGAAGGCGTCCGCTTCCAGGACGTCGCGCTCCGCGGCAAGGAATTCTCCCGCTGCGTCTTCCGATCCTGCGACTTCTCCCAGGCGGACCTCGGCGGCGCGGAGTTCTCCGACTGCCGCTTCGAGACCTGCAACTTCTCCAACACCGCGCTCTCCGGGGCCAGGCTCATCGATCCCCGCCTCGAGGCCTGTAAGCTCGTCGGCCTCTCGTTCTACAAGCTCGACCAGCTCTGCTTCTCGCTCGAGGCCAGGGAATGCAGGATAGTAGAGTGTAACATCTCCGAGATCAAGGCCAAGAAGAGCTCCTTCGTCTCTGGCGAGCTCACGGGAGGCGACGTCT
>CAZNNA010000144.1:0-8262 GCA_964573825.1 uncultured Treponemataceae bacterium | reverse complement strand
GAGCCTTTACTCTACAAGGGTGATGACTTTCCTAAGACAGGTTGCCCCCTAGTAGTCCTTAAGCAGTCGTAGCTAGCCTTACGCTTGGCGTGGAGCCATGCTTTACCGCGCCGCCTCGCGGCCGAAGAGGCGGGCCAGGCCTGAGACGAGGCGATAGGGGCAACGCTCGAGGGTCTCGCCTTCCAGGGCCTCCATGACGGCGGGGTCTGGGAGTCGCTCGGTGGCCCCGAGGCGCCGCAAGAGGAGCAGGTAACGCCTTACGGTAGCCCTAGCGCCGCGGTCCAGGCGCCCGAAGCGGAGCCCTACGCGCAGGGCGGGGCCCTCGGCGTGGGACCAGGCCACGGTAGCGGGCAGGCGGAGCGCCCGGCGGCCACGTAGCTCGGCGGTGACCGCCATGCCTGATACCGGTACGGAACCGTCTCGGCTCGAGCGCTCGATATCGAGCATGCGGGCCCTGGCCGCAAGCCCTCCCCGGGAGAGATCCTCGAGGCTCGCGGGCAGCAGGGTGCCGGCCAGGTCCAGGTAGAGGGCCGGCATGAGGGAGAAGCGCCTGTGGGCCCGCTGCTCGGAGCCCTCGGGCTGGTCCACGGGAGGCAGGCCCTTGAGGCTGGCCTCCATGGCGTCGGCCAGGGCGTCTATGCCGCGTCCTCCGGTGAACATGAGCCCGAAGCCGGTCTCCCCCCCGTCCAGGGCCTGGCGCCTGACCACGGCCACCGGTACCCGGTAGGCGGCGCCGTCGACGCGGATGGATAGCTCGGCGTGCAGGCCGACGCGGGGAACGGGGCGGGCCAGGGGCACGACGAAGGCGCCGCCGCGCGACAGGTCCATGACGCGTAGGGGCGTCTCGGCGCCGTCCAGGTGCAGGGCCGAGGAGACGTCCAGGCGGTAGCGCGGCGGGCATTCCCAGGGGCGCAGGCGGGGATTGAAGTACGGCGCTATGACGTGGCGGCGGAAGAAGAAGCCCGCGGCGCCTACGAGGGCAAGGTTGAAGGCGAGGGTGGCCAGGGGGGAGACGAGGGGATTGAGGACCAGGGCGCCCACGTTGTTGGCTACGAGCCAGAGAGAGCAGCCTATGAAGAGCCACCAGCCGGCCTTGCGGACGGAGTATACGGCCAGGGCCGACAGGGGGTAGGCGGCGAGCACGAGCAGGTCCATGGGCGAGAGGCGCCCGAGCAGGTTGCCAGGGCCGGCGAGGGGCACCATGTTGACGGCGCTCGCCTGCGCGAGCACGGCCGCTGGCGCGGCGAGGTAGAGAAGCGGTATGACGACGAGGCTCCTCGGGCGCTTGGTCTGTCTCATGCGATCAAGTCTAGGCCATGCACCCGGCGGAGCGCAAAGGGAGCCTGCTGATATTTCAATGATGAGCCCTGGCGGCGCGCCTTCCGCTCCCTTAGGCTTAGGTCATGAAACGGCTTGCCCGCGTCGTCGCGCCGGCCTTGGCCCTGGCGCTCGCCTGCGCCTCCTGCTCCAACCTGTACCTGGACGCCTGGTTCGGGGGAGAGGAGGCCGTGGGCGTCACCGTGGTGGTGGAAGAAGCCCTGTACCCGGCCCTGGAGCCGAGCCTAGTGCGCTACGTGGCCGACCTGGAGGCCGCGGGGCATAGGGCGCGCCTCCTGCGCTTCGGCGGGGGCGGGCACGAGGCGCTCCGCGACCTCGTATGGTCGGTCGGAGCGGAGCGCGATCCGGCCTTCCTCATAGGAAACCTCCCCTACGCCGATTACCGCATGAGCGCCTTCGGCGCGACGGAGACCTTTCCCGTGGACCTGTATTACGCCGACAAGGACTGCGCCTGGACCGACTCCGACGGCGACGGTATCTACGACGGCCACGGGGAGCTGCGCGCCGTCAAGCCGGTGTCGCGCGTGGCGGGCAACGCCGACGAGCTGGCCTTCTACTTCAGGAAGCTGCACGACTACCGCGCGGGCCTATCGCCCGACTCGGGAGAGGCCTTTATCTTCAAGGACGACGACTGGCAGGCCTACCGGCGCGGCTCGGGCTTCGGACTGGAGCGCATCTACGCCCGCGTGGCGGTCTACGAGAGCGCGGGCGACACGCGGCGCGATGACTACGTGCGGCGCCTGGCCTCCGGGCCGTCGTCGTACGTCTACCAATGGGTGCATGCCTCGCCCCAGACCATGTTCATAGCCACGGAGGACGGCTTCGAGGCCTTCTCCATAGACGATATCCCGTTGGTCGCCCCCCAGGGCGTGTTCTTCAACCTCTTCAACTGCAAGGCGGCGCGTTTCTCGTCGCCCAACCTGGGCATGCGCTACCTGACGCAGACGCCCTACGGCATAGCGGTGCAGGGCTCGACCAAGATAGGCGGTAACTACTTTCCCATTGAGTTCCACCGCTCTCTGGCGCGGGGGCGGACCTGGGCCCAGGCCCACGCCGACTGGTACAACCTCTACGGCAAGGAGAGCGACGAGTGGTTCCTGGGCATGGCGGTCTTCGGTTGCCCCGTCGTCCGCCTGCAGGGGGCGGACGCGCGCGGCCTGCCTTCGGCCTCGCGCTCGCTGCCGAGCGAGCTGCCCGAGGCCTTCTCCCCCGAGCCCGAGCTATTCGAGAACCTGGTGCGCTTCTCCCGGGGCCTGGACGGTTAGCGCCCATCGGGCTATCGGCCAGCCCGTCGCTCGCGGCAAGCTCCGTTCGACTACGGCTCGTCCCCGGCTCGCTCCCCTACGGTCCTAGGAGGAAGGCCTTGAGCCGCGCCGCGTCCGGGGCCATACGTACGGACAGGTTGGGCCTGGCTAGCGCCTCCGCTATGGCGGGGGGCAGGGGGACGGGGTGCCCCAGGGCAGATTCCACGGCCTGCGCGAACTTGGCCGGATGGGCCGTGCAGAGGAAGGCCCCGACCTCGCCGGGCCTTAGGCTCCGCTCGAGGGCGGCGTAGGCCACGGCCCCGTGGGGTTCGCTTACGTAGCCCCGGGCATGAAGCGCGCGAAGGGCCTGGACCGTCTCCGCCTCACTGATCGATTCGGCTTGGACCGTCCACCCGCGCTCCGACAGGAGGCGCTCCGCCCGGGGCCAGTTATTGGGGCGGCTCACGTCCATGGCGTTGGAGGCCGTGGCTACGGTGGGCCTGGGGTCCCAGGCGCCGCTGCGTAGGTACCGTGGTACGGTGTCGTTGGCGTTGGTGGCGGCCACGAGGCGCTTCAAGGGGGCGCCCGAGGCCTTGGCCAGGAGCCCGGCCGTCAGGTCGCCGAAGTTGCCCGAGGGCACGGAGACGACGAGCCTAGCGCGCTCCTCAGCGGGCACGGCGGCGCAGAGGTCCCAGTAGTAGAGGAGCTGGGCGACGAGGCGGGCCACGTTTATGGAGTTGGCCGAGTTAAGGCCGACGGCCCCGGCTAGCTCGCTATCGTCGAAGGCCGCCTTGACCAAGGCCTGGCAGTCGTCGAAGCTGCCGTCCACGGCTATCGCGGAGACGTTGCCGCCCAGGGTACAGAAGAGCTGCTCCTGGGCGCGGCTCACGCGGCCCTCCGGGTAGAGGACGACGACGCGAATGCCGGGCGCCCCGTAGAAGGCGCTGGCGACGGCGGCGCCCGTGTCGCCCGAGGTAGCCGTCAGTATGGTCATGGGACCGGGACCCTTGAGGCGCGCCAGGCAGGCGGCCATGAAGCGGGCGCCGAAGTCCTTGAAGGCCAGGGTGGGCCCGTGGAAGAGCTCCAGGGCCCAGGCCTCTCCTACGCGTACGGCGCGGGCCTCGAAGGGAAAGGCCTCGGCCGCTATCTCGGCTACGGCGGTTCCCGGCAGGTCGGGCGCCGCGACGGGCGCGAGCACGCGGGCGTAGCGCTCCAGGCGCGGCAGGGCCAGGAGCTCCGCCGGGTCCAGGGCCGGGATCGAGGCGGGGTAGAAGAGCCCCTGGCCCGAGCCCAGGCCTCGCCTGGCGGCCTCGGCGAAGCCGACGCGCTCGCTCGGGCGCGCGAGGTTGTAGTACTCCATGCTAGGCTTCCTCTCCGGGCCCCAGGACGCGGGCCCCCCGTCGGTCGGTATCGCAGAGGAGGGCGAAGCCTCCCGAGCCCGCTACGCTCTCGTTGGTCGACTCGGCCCAGGCCTTCGTGGCGGGCAGGGCGGCCCGGGCGGCCTCCCGGTCGTCGAAGAGGGCGAAGACCGCGGGCCCCGAGCCGGATATGCCCGCGGCCAAGGCTCCCGCCGCCAGTAACTTCGACTTAATCGCGGCGAAGCCCGGAATGAGCGGGGCCCTGGCGGGCTCGGCGAAGGGGTCTATCATGAGGGCCGCGGCGGCCCGGCCGTCGCCTCGGTGCAGGGCGTCGACGAAGGCGCCGAGCCGGGCCGCCTGTTCCACGGCATCGCGGAGGGGTACGGTCTCCGGTAGCGCTGCCCGCATGCGCCTGGTCTCGAGCCTGAGGCCGGGGTAGGCCAGGAGCCAGGTCCAGCCGTCCGGGACCGGCAGGGCGGCGCGGCCGAGCCTGAGGCCCCCGAGGGCGCAGGGCACGAGGTTGTCCCAGTGGAGTCCCCCGGACATCCCGGCCTCGAGCTCGCCCATCAGGGCCAGGCGGCCTTCGGCGCCCAGGGGATTGCCGTAGAACTCGTCGCAGGCCGCCACGGCCGCCACGGCGCTCGCCGCGCTGGAGCCGAGGCCCGAGCCCACGGGCATGCCCTTATGGAGGACGACGGAGGCCGGCCCCGAGCGGCCCGACAGCTCGCGTACGCGGGCCAGGGCCCGGGGGACGACGTTGGGCCCGCCTATGGCTCTGGCCCAGGGTCCTGTCACCGTAAAGGAATCCTCACGGGCCGGCTCGAGCGAGACGATGTCGCCCAGGGCCGGCGCTTCGCCTACGGGCCCGAGGGCCACGCCGAGGATGTCGAAGCCCACGTTGAGGTTGGCCGAGGTGGCCGGGGCGAAGACGCGTACCATCGCCTTAGGCCTCCCTGATCCAGTTGAGCGTGCGCAGGACGTCGGCGAAGATACCCGCGGCCGTCACCGTGGCCCCGGCGCCGTAGCCACGGAGGAGGAGGGGCACGGGGCTGTAGTAGCGCGTCAGGAAGGCCAGGGCGTTCTCCCCGCCCTTGACCGCGGCCAGGGGGTGCCCGAGCGGTACGGCCTCTAGGCCGACGCTACCGCCGGAGCCGTCTATCGAGCCGACGAAGCGTAGCACGCCTCCTCGGTCGGCGGCCTTGGCGCGGCGCCGCTCCATCGGCTCGTCGAGCTCCTCGAGCCTCGTAAGGAATTCTTCTTTACTCATTCGTAGGTAAGCCTCCGGCACGAGTCCCTCCAGGCGCAGGTCGGAGAGCTCGAGCCCGAGGCCCGCCTCCCTTGCCAGTATGAGGACCTTGCGGGCCACGTCAAGGCCCGACAGGTCGTCGCGCGGGTCGGGCTCGGTAAAGCCCTTGGCCATGGCCTCGCGCACGGCGGCGGAGAAGGGAAGCCCCTCGTCGACGCGGCCTAGGATAAAGGAAAGCGAGCCCGATAGGATGCCCGAGAAGCTCTCCAGGGCGTCGCCCGCGTGTAGGAGGTTCTGGAGGTTCTCTATGACCGGTAGGCCCCCGCCCACGGTGGTCTCGTAGAGGAAGCGCCGACGGTGGCGCCGGGCCAGGTCCTTGAGGGCCCGATAGCGCGGCAGGGGGCCCGAGCAGGCGCGCTTGTTGGGCGTTACGACGTGGAAGCCCGCGAGCATGAAGCCGGGATAGGCGTCCGGCAGCTCCTCGCCCGCGGTGCAGTCGACCAGGACGGGATTACGTAGCTCGGGGCCCAGCGCCAGGAGGGAGGCCCGGTCGAGGGGCGAGCCGTCCCGCGCTAGCCTGGCCTTCCAATCGGGAGCCCGGCCGCCGGCGTCCGCGTCGAGCCCGAGGCCCGCCGTATCGACGAGCATGCGCGAGGAGTCGGCCGCGGCCACGACGCGCAGCGCCACGCCCTGCTCGGAGAGGCGCGCGGCCTGGGAGCGGACCTGGGCCAGGAAGGCCGAGCCCACGGTGCCGATGCCGACGAGGACGAGGTCTATGGGCATGGAGCCGTCGAAGAAGCCCTGGTAGCTCGTGCGGAGCGCCCTGTCGGCGTCGGCCTCCGCTACGACGGCGGAGAGGGAACGCTCCGAGGAGCCCTGGGCTATGGTGACGATGTTGACGTCCGCCCGGGACAGCTGGGTAAAGCAGCGGCCGGCTATGCCCTTGTTACGGCGCATGCCGTCGCCCACCAGGGTCAGGATAGCCTGGCCGCCCAGGACGGAGAGCGGCTCCAGGGCGCCGCAGGCCAGCTCTGGGGCGAACTCAGACTCGATGGCGGCCCGGGCGCTGGTCTCGTCGGCCTGGCGTACGCAGAGGCAGATGGAATACTCGCTCGATGACTGGGAGATGATGAGGACGCTGACGCCGGCCGCCCCGACGGCCCTGAAGAGGCGGGCGGCTATGCCGGCCTTGCCGGGCAGGCAGGAACCAGACACCGATATCGCGGAGACGCCCGATTGGACGGCCAGGGCCTTGACCGGTCCCCCGGTTCCCCCGTCGCCTATCGTCGTTCCCGTGGCGCCCTCGGAGCCGGTCCCCAGGGGCAGGAGCCGGGCCTCGGCGCGTAGCCGGGCCAGCTCCCCCGCGAGGGACTGCTCGAGGCCCGCCCCGCAGAAGCCCGCCAGCTCGGCGGCTTCCTCGAAGGATAGCGAGGCTATCTCCGCCGCCTCGGGCACGACGGCGCGGTCGCATTGCGTCAGGGGCGGGGCGCCGGTCAGCACGACGAGCTCGGCGCCGGCCTGGGTCGCCGAGCTCGCCGCCTCCTCGAGCCCGCCGCGTCTCAACGGTATCGCCGGCCCCTCGGCGGCCTGCCCGGCGGCTAGGACGCCCGGCGCGACGAGGGCGGCGTAGGCTTCGGTCGCGGCCTCGTCGACTATCGCCGAGCCGAGGGACGCCTCCTTCGCTGCCCGTTCCAGGTAGGCTCGGGCGGCGGTCAGTGCGTCCGGCCGGGAGAGGGCCGAGGCGCTTACGAATACGAGCTGCATGCGTGACTCCGGGTTGCGTTTCCGCGAAGGCGGATTGTTTCTATCGACGATAACATTAACGGCGAGGCTTGGTAAACACCCGGGATCGGAGAGGCCTCGGCCCCGCCTCGGACTCGGGCTGGGCGCGCCCGGAGGCGCTAGGCGAGCGGGCACCAGAGGGACTCGGCCCGGCCGGAGGCGTCCAGGCGGACGAGCTCCAGGTCTCCCCGGGGCAGGGCTCCCGCGACGGGCAGGGCGGTGCGGTAGAGCCATTCGCGCGCCAGGCCTAGGTCGAGCGGCGGGTTTCCGCTAACGGCCAGGGCCGGGCCGCCGCGTAGGCGCGCGGCGACTGTCGGGTAGGCCGGGTACGGCGTCGAGGCTACGGTCGGCGCCGTCGCGGCCAGGGGCTCGAGCCGGCCCGCCAGCGCGGTAGCGGTCGGGCCGCCCTGCCCGTCGAGAGCGCCGTCGCGCGGCGCGGGGTAGACGAGTACGCCGGCGCCCGGCAGGCGCGAGCCCGCGACGGCGTCGGCGACAAGCGGCAGGCCGACGACGACGGCCTCGGGCAGGGCCTCGGCTCGCACGCGTATGCCGGCCTCGCGCGAGGCCCTGGCGTAGTCGAGGCTTATGGCGCTACGGGCGCGGCGCTCGGGGTAGGCGCCCGCTCGCCTGGCCTCGCTCGGGGCCAGGCCGAAGCAGCGCCGGAAGGCCCGCGCGAAGCCCTCGGGCGAGTCGAAGCGGTAGTCCAGGGCTATGTCGATGAGGGTACGGCCGCCGCCGACCACCTCGCGCGCGGCCTCCGCCAGGCGGCGCCGCACGAGGTAGTCGTAGGGCCCGTGGCCGGTCAGCTCGGTGAAGACGCGCACGAAGTGGAAGATGGAGTAGCAGGCGGCCTCGGCCAGGGCGGCCACGTCGAGCTCCTCGCGGAGCCCGGCCTCCACCGCGGCCAGCGCCCGGCCGAGCGAGGCCAGGCGGCGGTCGTCGTCGCTCACCGGCCCTCCGGGCCCTCGGGCGCGAGGGGCGTCCAGGTCTCCAGCGCGGACGACGGATCGTCGAGGCCGCGGAAGCGCGAGTCGTAGCGCTGGAGGCCCCAGCCGCGTTCCAGGGCGCGGCCGTAGCGGCCGAGGGCGTCGGCCGCCAGGCGCTCCTCCCAGCCGGGCGTCATCTCGGCCACGGAGAGGAGGGACACGGCGTAGTCGCGCGGGGGCAGCGCCTTGACGACGCAGCAGGCGGGCGCGGCCAGGGGCTCGTCGACCTGCGCGCCTACGAAGACCTCGTAGGCGCCCGTGGCCGCGCTGGCGGGATGGAGCACGTGGGCCTCGAACCAGGCCGGGTC
>CAZNNA010000143.1:0-8364 GCA_964573825.1 uncultured Treponemataceae bacterium | reverse complement strand
AGTACGACGACGGCCTTGCGGCTAACCTTAGAGGCGGCCATCGTCGCCGCTTCGAGGCCGGCCACGTTGAAGCCGCCCGCCTCGGTAAAGAACTTGTACGACGAGAGGCTCGCCGTATGGCGGCTCTCCATGATAAGCCGGTAGTTGGGCCAGAACATGTCGGCCACGACGACCTGGTCGTCCTCGTCGACGAACATATCGGCGAGGTACGAAACGCCGGCGGTAAGGCCCGGCACGACGACCGGCAGCGAGAACGATACGCCCGCGAGCGACGGGTTCTTCTTTAGTATCTGCTGCTTCCAGGCCTCCCGCGTCGCCGGGACGCCGGCGGTCGAGGCGTAGGCTACCGCTTCTTGGGGCGACAGCTTGGGCAGGTGCTCCAGCACCACGCCCAGGGCCATGGGCTCCCCGCCCTTGTACGCCATGCCGATGGTGGCATTATAGCGCTTGGCCCGCTCGGTAGCTTCGGCGCTCTGGGACAGTATCCCCTTAGGAAAGTACATTCGCGCGCCCGTCTTTGAAAGGAGACGGCCGGCGCAGGTTCCTTCGAGCGTCTTGTTGAGCTCTTCGGCTAAGGCGTTCATGAAGATTCCTCCAAGGTTTATTGGGTTCACCAGTCAAGGATGAGCCGTCCCACCGGTATAGGCGGAGCCGCGCGGAATGTCAAGTAAAGCGGGCGACAGAAGAAGCGCGAAACGTTGCATCCCGTCGGTCCGCTGCCTATACTTAGCGATATTGTTTCGAGAGGAGGCCCCTCGCCGATGATAAAGAAGCGCTACGCCCGAGACGGCGCCTCGTGCACGGTTACCTTCGTCGTGCTGGCCGAGCAGGCCGCCGACGCCAAGAAGGCCTTCGTGGTAGGCGATTTCAATAACTGGAGCAGGACCGCCTCGCCGATGAGGAGGTCGCCCGAGGGCGGCTTCGAGGCGACGGTCAGGCTGGACGCGGGTAAGGAATACCACTTCCGTTATCTCTTCGACGACGCGCGCTGGGATAACGACTGGCATGCGGACAAGTACG
The DNA here is from genome assembly GCA_964573825.1 of uncultured Treponemataceae bacterium. Taxonomy (GTDB): domain Bacteria; phylum Spirochaetota; class Spirochaetia; order Treponematales; family UBA12059; genus SZUA-370. The sequence continues at coordinate 7,344 of CAZNNA010000143.1, read as the reverse complement.
TCCAGAGCCCCTTCCGGGACGCGGAGAACGGCGTCGTCATAGCGTGAGCCTACATGACCGTCGAGGTCATGTATTGAATACGCACTCTTTTTTCTATATATTGCATTCTAAATGATTCCAGGCATGGAGTCATACCCTGAATGGAGGACCTATGAAGAAGCGCGTTATCGCCCTGGCACTCGTCGCCGCCTTAGTCGGCTCAGTAACGGTCGGCGCCCAGGCCAAGCCCAAGGACGGCCTGTACTACGCCGAGGAGCCTAGCTTCCAGGCGAGCGGATGGAAGAGCCAAGTCGTACTCGAGGTCAAGGGCGGTAAGATAGTGGCCGCCAACTGGAACGGCATCGGCAACAAGGGCCTCATGGACAAGAAGTCCGAGGCCGCCGCCGGTCGCTACGGCATGGTCAAGGCCTCCAAGCTCGGCAAGGAGTGGCACGAGCAGGCCGCAGCCGTGGAGAAGTACCTCGTCGATTCCCAGGACGTGAATTTCTCGCGCTACGCCACCCCGGACGGTACTACCGACGCCATCGCCGGCGCGAGCCTCAAGGTCAAGGAGTTCTTCGACCTAGCCAAGGCCGCGCTCGCGGCCGGCCCCGTCGCCAAGGGCTCCTATAAGAAGGACGGCTGGTTCTACGCCAAGAGCCCCGCCTTCGACAAGAGCGGCTACGCCGCTACGGCCCTCGTCACGGTCGTGAACGGCCGCATCGTCAACGCCAGCTGGAACGCGCTTCATAAGGACGGCGGCGACAGCAAGCTCGTTCGCGCGACCAAGGGCGTATACAAGATGGGCGCCAAGGAAGGCGAATGGCACGTCCAGGCCGCCCGCGTCGAGGCAGCCCTTCTCAAGCAGCAGGACCCGGCCAAGATCGCGGTACGCGCCGACGGCAAGACCGACGCCATCTCCGGCGTCTCCATCACTGTGAACGAGTTCATAGCGGTCTCCTCCGAGGCCCTCAAGGCAGCCAAGTAGGCGCGTCGCGGCGGCGAGCCACGCCTGCCCGCCCATGGCCGTCCCGGACCGCCCGCAGCCGAGCTCGACTCGGCGAAGGGCGGACGCCGGGGCGGCGTTTTAGTATACTAGAGCTATGAAAAGTCCAAAGGAAGCGTCGCTCGACAGGCGCATACTCGAGTCTACCGAGGGCGAGGCCCGCAGGGCCGCCGAACTCCTCCTGGCCGACGAGGAGATCCAGGCCCTCCAGGAGTACGCCAATATCGTCTCCATACGCCGGCTCAACTATAACGACCACGGCCCCGTGCACATGCGCAAGGTGGCCCTCAACGCCCTGGCCATGCTCCGCCTGCTCCGCTCCGCCGGCGTCAAGACGAGCCTAGAGAGCGACGCGGCGGGCACGGCCGACGACTCCGCCGTGGCGGTGCTCATGGCCGCCTTCCTGCACGACATAGGCATGTCCATAGGCAGGCAGCACCACGAGCTCAATAGCGCCATGCTGGCCGAGCCCATACTGACGCGGCTCCTCGCCCGGCTCTACCCTGGCGACGCGATGCGCAGCACTACCGTCAAGTGCCTGGCCCTGGAGGGCATCGAGGGCCACATGGCCACGCAGCGCATCCATTCCATAGAGGCGGGCCTCATCCTCGTCGCCGACGGCTGCGACATGGAGAAGGGACGCTCCAGGATCCCGATGATGCTATCGGTCGAGCCGCGCGTCGGCGACATACACCAGTATTCGGCGGCGGCCATCTCCAAGGTGGACATAGGCCCGGGAGAGCATAGGCCCATACGCATAGACGTGGCGATGGACGAGTCGGTGGGATTCTTCCAGGTGGAAGAGGTACTACTCCAGAAGGTCAACATGAGCCCGGTCAAGCCGCAGATAGAGCTCTACGCCGCGGTCCACGGCCAGGAGGCCCGTAAGTACCTAGGCTAGCCCGGCTCGGCAGCCCGGCTCGGCCGGGCCTTGGCGAGCGGCAGTTCCAGCGTAAAGGAGGAGCCTCCGCCGCTCCTGGGCTCGTAGTAGAGACTCCCGCCCATGGCCTCGGCCGAGCGACGCGCCAGGGCCAGGCCCAGCCCGGAGCCGCGCTCCTTGGTGGTGAAGAAGGGCTCGAAGATGCGCCGCTCGCTTCCCGGCGCCACGCCGGGGCCGCGATCGAGCACGCGGACGAGGAGCCGGCCTCGCCGCTCGAAGGCCTCCAGCCGTACCGGCGGTTCCCGCCCTGCCTCGCGATCGGCCGCCGACCGCTCGGTCGCCTCCAGGGCGTTGGCCACGAGGTTGTCGAGCGCCTCGACCAGGCGGGACTCGTCCGCTAGGGCGCTGCCGTCCGGCGCGGCGCCCAGGTCGCTCGCCACCCGGCCCTCGTAACGGGCCGCGAAGGACTCGAGGAAGGGTCGCACGGCGACGGGCGATGCGGCCCGGCCGTCCCGCTTAAGGAAGCGGCGTATCCTGTCGGCCAGTCCGGCGAGCCTCATGGCCTCGTCGTCGATTATGGACAGGCCCGCGGCCACGGCCTCGTCCGCGCCCCTGCGCAGGAGCCCGCACTGTATGCGTATGACGCCGAGCGGATTCTTTATCTCGTGCACTATGGTCCTGGCGGCCTCTCCGAGTTCCACGAGCTCTCGGTTTCGGGCCTCGCGCTCCTTGAGGGCAGCATAGCGGGAGTTCATGGCCAGGATGAGCGCGCAGAGGCCCGCGAGCGCGACGGTAGAGGCTACGGCTATCGCGACGAGGGTCCGTTCCTCTGCCCTGAGTCCCTCGATCGATACCTCGATATAGGATAGCGCCGGCAGGGCTTGCGCTTGCGGCTCCGCCCAGCCCTGGGGGCCGGGCTCGTCCTGGCCGCGAGGCTCGATACCGGGCGCGGGGATAGGAGCCGGGGCGAAGCGCGGCCGCCCCATGCCGCCCCGCCCCGCGCCGCCCTGCCACATCGGCATTCGGCGCCCGGGCATGGCTCCGCCCAGGGCCCGTATCAAGGAGACGGAGTCCTCGCCCACGCTGAAGCTGGAGACCGGCGTAGTTGAGCGCAGGGGCTCGAGCGCCCTCGGGGCGCTCCCGTACGCGTACAGAGGGGAGCCCGCGGCTGAGTAGAGCCCGAAGCCTAGTATGTCGGCGGTATCCGCGGCCTCGAGCCGCCTGAGGCGCACGACGTCTGTCAGGGCGGTGGCCGCCTTATAGACCTCGTACTCGAGGTAGAGTCGCTTGTTGCCGAGCTCGCGCGCCACGAGGGCCCAGACGGATGCCGCCAGCGCCAAGGCTAGGAGTCCCGCGCCGAGGGGAACGACGAGGCGCCCGAAGGCGCCGTTCCTGGGTAGGCTCATGTCGTGGTTCGCCTCATGCCTTGGATAACCTCATATCCAAAGTCTCGCACAGTTCGGCCGCCGCCGGCAAGCTTGAGGCGGGAGGGCCGTTAGGGTACAGTAGGGCCATGCCCAGACCATCCTACCAGGCGATGTTCGATAAGGCTCGCGAGGCGGGCGCCAGGCGAGACTACCGGGAGGCGGAGACGCTCCTTACCCGGATAGCCGCCGAGACCGACGCCCTGCCCGAGGCTCTCCTCTACCTCGGCCGAGCCAGGCACGCGCTCGGCGACCACGAGCGGGCGATAGCGGCCTTCTCCTCCTACCTCGAGGGATCGCCGGACGACGGCGACGGCTGGTTCTTCCTGGGCCGTAGCTACCTGGCCATGGACCGACTGCGAGAGGCCGCCTCGTGCCTACGCGGCGCGCTCGAGCGGGGGCGCGATCGTCCCGAGACCTGGGCGGCGCTCGGGCTTACCGAGCTCCGGCGAAGGCGCTCGGGCAAGTCGGTCACGGCCTTCGAGCGGGCGCTGAGCCTGGCGCCTGACGACAAGCGCGTCTTCAGGGCCTATCTCAACGCGCTCGCGGTACACGCCATGAGAACGCTGGCCAGGGGCGACGGCAAGGAGGCCGCGGCCATGCTGGGCTTCGTCATCGATAACGGCCTCGACGGGCTGAGCCAGCGGCTCCACCGCGCGCGGGCGCTCAAGGCGCAAGGCCGCTACGACGAGGCCCTCGTCGACCTCAAGGCGGCTATAGCCCTGGAGCCGGGCGACCCGTCGCTCCTCCTGCAGGCGGCGGCGCTCCGTTTCGCCATAGGCGACACGCAGGGCGCCATGGAGGATATCAGGCGCTCCGGCGTCAGCGTACCGACCCGCGACGGCGCGCCCTGGTCCGCGGAGGCCATAGAGCGCTACCGCGTCGTCCTGGCGCTCAAGGAAGGCGACCCCAAGGCCGCCCTGGCGGCGGCCCTGGACAGGATACGGGCGGGAGAGACCGACGCGGCCATCAGGGCCGTGGCGGCCCAGGCCAACCTGGAACTCGGCCGGCACGAGCGGGCCGCGGAGCACTACCGCCGGGCCATAGAGGCCGACCCCGGCGCGCCCGACCTGCGCCTGGGCCTGGCGCTGGCGCTCTGGGAGCTCGGCGACTACGACAAGGCCCGCTCCGCGGCCCGGGCGGCCCAGGCCCGGGGCGCTCGCCGCGAGGACGCCCTCTACGTCGAGGTACTCTGCGACGTGCGCCTCGGCGCGGATCCGGTTACCACCCTGCCCAAGGCCCAGTCGCTGCTTCGCGCCCGGCCCGGGGATCCCCGCGTCATGATGGCCCTCGGGGAATGCCTCTACAAGACGGGCCGCCCCGACCTGGCCGACGCCTGGTTCGGGGACGTGCTCCGCGTGACCGAGGATCACGAGCTAGCCCTGCTGTACCGCATATCGGTAGCCGAATCGCTCGGGCGGGAAGCGGAGGCCCTCGCTCGCTACGCCGACTACCTGGCCGCCTATCCCGACAACGCGGCCATACGGCGCGACTACGTCAACGCTCTCGTCGCCGCGCGCGACTGGCCCAGCGCCGTCGGGGCGATAGAGGAAGGCGCGGCCTACGGGGCTCGCGGCTACGAGCCCATCCTGGCGGCGGCCTACCGCAACGCCGGGCGCTACCGGGAGGCCGCTACGCTGTACCGGGGTCTCCTCCGGGCGGAGCCCAAGAACCCCGAGCTGCTCATGGCCCTGGCCTACTGCCTCGACAAGGCCGGTTCCAAGGCCCTCGCGGCCGACCTGCTCGAGCGCGGGGCGGCCTACATAGCCAAGCAGGCCGAGCCCTACCTGGCCCTGGGCGTCCTCCGTGCGAGGGAAGGCGCCTCGGAGAAGGCGGTCGCTGCCTTCCTCAAGGCCTCGGAGCTGGCGCCGGCGGACCCCAGGCCGCTTCGCAACCTGGCAAGGCTCTACGACAAGGCCGGCGTTCACGAGACGGCCATGCGTTTCGAGGAACGGGCCGAGGCGCTCGAGCCTACGGCGAGAAGGAACGCCGGCGCTAAGACTTCGTAGAAACTAGTTGAGGTCGCGACGGTAATAGCGTATCCTTATCGAGTATCGTACCTGAGGAGGTAACCGTGCCAGTCAAAGCCATGGATCTGTTCGACGCCTATTCCAAGAATATGCTACCGAGCGATCACGGATTCATCGTCTCGTCGTTCTTTAGCCACAACTCCGCCTATTCCCGGTACGAGATCGTCTCGTATAATAACGTCAAGTCCATCTATCCCGCCGAGGGCGGCCTCACGTTCCAGACCGACGGCAAGAAGCTCCACATCCTCGTCGAGCCGGCCAACTACCCCAAGAAGGGAGAGGAACCCTTCGTACGCTCCACGGCGGAGCAGATCCCCCACCGCTTCTCGGAGCTCGACCTGCACACCTGCAAGAACCAGACGAAGGTCTACTCGGGCAAGGACGCGGTCATGTCCTACACCTCGTTCACCATCATGAAGCCCACGGGCATCAACTTCGCCTTCCTCTTCTTCTTCCTGCCCGACGTCTACGAAAGCATGGCGCTCTTCTTCGAGAAGACCCTCAACAAGGAGGCCGGCGTTCCGCTCGCCGACGCCAAGAAGGTCGCGGTGCCCCTGGGCGTCAAGATCAAGAAGGCCATGAGCTGGGATTACTCGAGCTAGCCTTGGCGGGGCTCGCTGTAGCGGAGTCCCGCTGAGGCGGGCTCCCGCTGTAGCGGGAGCCCCCAAGCGCGCCTGGCGCGAGCGAAAAGAAGGGCGGCCCCGAGGGGCCGCCCTTCTAGCTTACCGTGCCGAGCCGGTCTACTTGGCCCGCTCGAGCTCGGCCTGGGCCACGGCCAGGCAGGCTATGGGCACCGAGTACGGGGAGCAGGACACGTAGTCGAGGCCGGCTTCCATGCAGAAGCGCACGTTGTCCGGGTTGGCACCGTGCTCGCCGCAGAGGCCGACGTGCAGCGTCGGCCGCGTCATGCGACCTCGCCTGGTGGCCATGGCGACGAGCTCCTTGACCGGCGTGGTCAGGTTGGAGAAGGGATTGCCCTCGATCAGGTCGAACTGCGAGTAATCCGGCATGAAGGTGTTGAAGTCGTCTCGGCTCACGCCGAGGGTCGTCTGCGTAAGGTCGTTGGTGCCGAAGCTGAAGAACTCGCTGTACTTGGCTATCTCGCCGGCGGTCAGCGCGGCCGCAGGCAGCTCTATCATCGTGCCGACCTGGTACGGCAGGGCCTTGGCCTTGAGATCCTTGCGGATCTCCTCCTCGATCTCGATGATGCCCTTGTAGGCCTTGCCCTCGATCTTCTTGCCGTAGACGATGAGCTTGAGCTCGGAGGCGTTCATCACGATCGGTATCATGATCTCCGGCCGGACGTCTATCTTCTCGGACTTGAGCCTATAGGCCGCCTGGAATACGGCCCTCGTCTGCATGGCGTAGATCTCTGGATAGCTCACGGCTATGCGGCAACCGCGATGGCCGAGCATGGGGTTGAACTCCGCGAGCGACTCTATCCTGGCCCTGATCTCGGCCTTTCCCGGCGCCTTAGAGCCCTTCTTGCCGGAACCGAGGTAGGCCATGAAGCCGTCGAACTCGGCGTCGTTATGCGGCATGAACTCGTGCAGCGGCGCGTCGAGGAGGCGTATCGTGACCTCCTTGCCGGCCATGGTCTTGAAGAGGCCGTAGAAGTCCTCGCGCTGCATCACCTCGAGCTTGGCCAGCGCCTTCTCCCGCGCCTCGAGGGAATCGGCGAGTATCATCTCCCTGAAGACGTTGATGCGCTTCTCGTTGAAGAACATGTGCTCCGTGCGGCAGAGGCCGATGCCCTCCGCGCCGAAGGACAGGGCCAGGGCCGCGTCCCGCGGGCTGTCGGCGTTGGCCCTGACGTGGAAGTGCTTCATGTTCTTCTTGACTATGGCGATGAACTCGAAGAGGCCGGACTCGGCCGGGTCGGGCTCGATGAGGGCGGCCTTGCCCTGCCACACCTTGGGCTCCCCGTAGTAAGGCACGTTGATGGTGATGTAGTCGCCCTCGGTTACCGCCAGGCTGCCTATCGTGGCCTTCTTACCGCGTATCCTCATCTCGGGCTTGACCAGG
>CAZNNA010000142.1:1235-8403 GCA_964573825.1 uncultured Treponemataceae bacterium | reverse complement strand
GTTACGTCGGAGGCTCCCTGTCCCTCCTCTTCCCGTCGGTGGAATCGGTGGTCAAGGGCTATCGCTCCAGCCTGGACGCCTTCGTGGCCCAGGAGATACAGCCGAGCGTCGACAGCTTCGAGTCGCGCATACGGAACGGCGGGGATAAGGCGAGCCTCAGGAACGCCTACGGCATACTCTACGCCCGCTACGGCCTCTTCGACGAGGCCGTCAGGCAGTTCAAGGAGGCGCTGGGACGGGATAAGCGCTCGGTGCCGGCGATGATCAACCTCGCGAACGTCTACTTCCTCATGGACGAGATGGACGAGGCTATTCGATGGTACCAAGCGGCCGCCTCGGCCGCTCCCGGCAACGCGTTGGCCCAGGCGGGGCTCGCCCGCTCGATGTACGAGCGGGAGCGCTACCCAGAGGCCAAGACCGCCCACGAGCGGCTCGCGGCCATGGACCCGGCCCTCGCCGCGCGCTACGCCTACGTAGGCGGCTCGGCCCCGAGCGCGGTACGGGCCTCGGCGGCCAGGGAACGGGCGACGCCCCTCTGGCAGGGCGAGGAGTAGGATCATGAAACGCTACGCTCGGTCCTTGGCGGCCAGCGCGCTCCTGGCGGGCGCGCTCTGGGCGGCGTCATCGTGCAAGAGCCCGCTCGTCGACCTGATACGAGAGGAAGTGGTCGCGGCCGTTACGCTCCCGGAGCTAAGCGCGGTCTTCCCGCTCAGTACGGCGTCCGAGGTAGCGCCCAACTCGTCGATATCCATGACGTTCACCAAGACAGTCGACGCCTCCACCGTCGGTGCCTCGACCATCGTGGTAACCGACGGCTCGGGCGTCGCCGTGACCGGGCGCTTCACCGTCGATGGCGCGACGGTGACCTTCACGCCCTCCGGGGGCTTCGGCTTCGGCAGGCGCTACACGGTGACCATTACGACGGGGCTCAAGGACAGCGACGGTAGGTCACTGGCGGCCGACTACTCATGGTACTTCACGACGAGCCTCACGCCCGACGTGACGCCCCCGTCGATATCGCTCCTGGCGTTCGGCTCGAGCTTCTACGCGTCGGCGGACGAACGCCGCTGGACGAGCTCCAGGACCGTGACCCTCGACGTGCAGGCCCTGGACGACCGCGGCGTAGCCCAGGTCCAGCTCGCCTCCGAGCCGTCGATGGCCGCCGCGCCCTGGGTCACCTACGATCCGGACGCCGAGGGCTACGGCATCACCCTGCCGGCCAAGGAGGGGGCGGCGCGCGTCTACGCGCGGGTCAAGGACGGCGCGGGCAACCTGAGCGCCGTAGTCGCGAGCGGCGAGCTGTGGCTCGATACGACGCCGCCGGAGGTCCTGAACGCGGCGCTCGGCGGCGGCACGGGCTCGACCAACGCGGCTACCGTCGGGCTCGAGGTGACCGCGGAAGACGATACCGCCGCGAGCGGCGTCGCCGATTTCCGGTACCGAGCCCGGGGCTCCGTATGGAGCGAATGGCAGGCGTTGGCGCTCGAGGGCGCCGTCGGTCGCGGCGCCGCGGCGGGCCTGGCCATATCGACGACGCCGGACACGACGACGATAGTCGAGGTCGAGGCCCGCGACAACGCGGGGAACGTCTCCGCGCTAGCCTCGGGGAGCATCCATTACGAGCTCACGCCGCCGACCGTACTATCGGTCAGCTGGCCGAGCGACTCGCCCTTCCCGTACAACGGCTCGGTCATCCGCGTTACCTTCGACGAGCGCATGAAGCCCGGTAGCTTCGGCTCGGGCAGCCTGGTCATCGCCGTCGTCGGCGGCGGGGCGGTACAGGGCACGGTGAGCCTCGCCGCGGCCAACGGCGTGACAGACTCGGCCTGCGAGCTATGGGGACTATCCCTGTCTCCCAATACGCAGTACCGCGTGACGCTCTCGTCGACCGTCGCCGACGCGGCGGGCAACGAGCTCGGCGGATCGGACAAGGTCTGGTACCTGGCCACGGGCGACGCGGTGGATTCGAGTCCGCCCACGGGCCCGGTATCGCTTAGCGACCAGGGCGGAACCGTAGCGGTGGCAGTCCTCCCCTCGGGCGCCAAGGCCACCGACGACGCCGTCGTGGTGCTCGACTTCTCGGCCGTCACTGACGATTACAACATGCCCTACGGCATCAAGGTCTGGGGAGACAATGACGGCAGCGTACCCGCCGAGAAATCCTTCGAGCAGGATGCCTCGTGGATACCGTGGACCGCAACCGTGACCTGGCACCTGTCGACAAGCCTGGGACCTAAGTACCTGCTCTATAAGCTCATGGACTCGGCGGGCAACGAGTCGCCCTCGCCCATCCAGCTCAAGGTGGTGCTGGACAACGCGGCGCCGACGATAGCGGCGGTAGCCCTGGCCGGAGGGATAACGCATACGAACGACGCCGATCGCAGGGTCGGCCTCGAGCTAAGCGCCTCCGACGCCCATAGCGGCCTCAAGGAGATGATGATATCAAATTCTAACACCTTCGCGGGAGCGTCATGGGTACCTTGGGCGCCGACGCTCGAGGAATGGATACTACCCGACGGCGACGGCTCGCGCACCTTCTACGTGAAGGTCAGGGATTACCTGGATCAGGAGTCGACGGTTAACTCGGGAGCCTCGGTCACGCTGGATCGCCAGGCTCCGAGCGTCGCGTTCACCCGCGCGGAGATAATCGAGAGCGCCGAGCTGCGCCTGCTCGAGGGAGGGCTCGGTACCGATTACTACGCCGCGAGCGACGCGTACGGCCTAGGCTCGACGAGCTGGGCCGTCCTGAGCGGCCCGGGAGCCCTCTTCCTGAACGTTACGGCCGGAGGCGGCCAGGCGAACGACGGGAAGGGGCACGCCGAGCCCTACGCCTGGGCCACGGCCGAGGGCCTCTACTTCGTTAAGGTTACCGTTACCGATAAGGCCGGGAACTCGTCGAGCGCCAGCTCGGCCCTTACCTGGGATACCACCCCCCCCGGGGCAGTAGCGAGCGTGAGCGCCGACTCCTATAGCATGAGCGGCCAGCCCACCTGGACCTGGGCCGCCGTGGCAGACGCCGACTACTACCGCGTTAGCCTCTCGTCGGACTTCTCCTCCTACGCCGACGTCATGGGCACGAGCTACACGCCCAACGCGCCCCTGACGCCGGACGGCTCGAAGACCCTGTACGTGCGCGCCCAGGATAGGGCGGGCAACTACTCGGCCCCGGCCTCGAGGAACGTCTTCGTCGACACGGCGCCGCCGGCCATCGGCGTGACGACCCAGGCCTTCGTCGCCAACATCGCGGCACCGACCGTCAGCCTCGACTTCTCAGGCGGAGGCGGTTCGCACGGCTCCATAAGCGACCCGGGCGCTGCCCCGAGCGGCGTTAAGACCATCGCCTGGTCCAAGGCCTCGGGCCCGGGCGCGCTCGCCTTCGGCTCCCCGTCGGCCAGCGCGACGAGCGCCTCGGCCGACGCGGACGGCCAGTACCAGGTCAGGTTGACGGTCACCGACAACGCGGGGCACGCGAGCTCGGCCTACCTCTCGCTGACCCGGGACACCGGCCCCCCGTCGGCGCCGACGGTCGACGGCCCGGCCTTGACGCCCAGCCTACGCCCCACCTGGTACTGGTCGGGCGGCGGCGGCGGCTCGGGAAGCTTCCGCTACCGGCTCTTCAACGCGACCGATTCCATCGCTGTCGTGGACTGGACGCTCACGAGCGCTACGAGCTTCACTCCGGCGGGCAACCTGACAGACAAGCGTAACTATACGCTATCCGTCAGGGAGCTCGACTCCGCGGGCAACGAGTCGGCGATCGGCTCGAAGGCCACGGAAGTCGATAGTTCCCAGACGACCCCGCCGCAGATAACCCTGGGAGACGGCAGCCCACTACTCCGGACGATATCATCGGTTACCTGGAACGTCCTCTCGGGCTCGGGCGGCATCGCCTCATCGTATCGCTACGCCTACGACGGCGGCGCTACCTGGACGACGGTCGGGACCGGGTTGAACGCGGTGACGCCGACGGCTTTCACGAGGACGGGCCTGAGCGACGGCCAGCACTCCATAAGGATACAGGAATTCTTCAACGGCGCCTGGCAGGAGGCCAAGGAGGCGACGCACGTCATCGTCGTCGACACGACGGCGCCGACCAAGCCGAGCCTCTCCGGGGCCGGGCTCGCCACCGCGACGCCGAACCGCAGCGCCACGGCCGATACCACGCCGACCTGGACCTGGTCCCCCGGCGGCGGCGGCAACGGGCTGTACCGATACCGCGTAACGAGGCCCTATGCCGCGAACGGCGCGGCCGACGGGGCTACAATCGTAGCCCTGACCGGGGAGACCGGAGCGACGAGCTATACGCCCGGCTCGGCGTTCACCGACGGCACCTACAGGCTCGAAGTGGAGGAACGGGACGCGGCGGGCAACTGGTCGGGCTATAGTTACTGGCTCGTCACGGTGGACACCGTACTACCGACGCTGAGCTCCGTGACGCTCCGCGGCCCGAGCCATCCGTCCGACTCGGACTACACCTATACGCGGAGCGCTACGGTATCGGTCGACATAGTAGGCAGCATCGGCTCGGAGGCGAACTCGGCCTTCAGCCGGCCGGTGGCCATCAACATGTACGACTACAACCCCTCGGCCTGGGAGGACCACCCGACGCCATACCCGGCCGCCGCGAGCACTACCATAGAGACGACGCTACCGTCGGGCGACGGTTCCAAGACGGTTTACGTGCGCCTCCGGGACGAGGCGGGCAACGTCACGGCCTACAGGAACGATACCATCATACTCGACGCGACGGCGCCCTCCGGCACCTTCCAGATCAACGCGGGAGCCGCCACGACGCCTTCGCTGTCGTTCTACCTAACGCTCTCGGCCTCCGACGCCATCAGCCCCTCGAGCGAGATAGAGGTCTCGCTCCGCTCGCCGATCACGCTCGCCTACGGAACCTACCGGACCTACGCGACGTCCATGCTGTCGGACTCCCAGTTCTCGCCGAGCGCCGGCTCCAAGGCGGCGTACATAAAGTTCAGGGACGGCGCCGGCAACGAATCGACCTACTCGGACTCCATAACCCTCGAGGCGCCGGTACCGACCTACGCGGCCAAGGGACTGTACGCCGGCGGCTACACCTACGTGTACTACAACCCCGTAACCGACCCGGCCGGCGGAACCTATACGACTCGGTACTACGTCTACTCCACGACCGTCGCGGGCGCGAACCCGAACAACGGCGACCCTGTTACCTATAGGTATAATACCACCTCGACGAGCAGCTGCTACGCGCCCATCGAGGCGGGCACGCTCCACTACTTCTTCGTCCGGGCCTACGACGCCGATACGGGCGGCTACGGCCCCTACTCCGCTACCTCGGTGCTGGGCTTCTCGTCCAACGTGACCGTGGTCTACGACGACGACGAGCCCGCCGACGTGAACAGGGCGGGGCAGATCCGTACCATACTCACCGACACGGCGAGCATAGCCGGCAACGGCAGCATCGTCGGCACCATGCCGACCTGGACCGTCACCCTCCTACCCGAGGACCTTATCTCGACGAGCTACGACGCCGCGAACCTGGTCTACGGCGACCCCGTCATGATCACCCACGGCGCTAGCTTCTCGACGAGCACGAGCCTCGACGGCATGGTACGCAACCTTGCCGCGACGAACAAGGGGATCATCGCCATGGGACAGGGAGGCGCCAACTTCCTATCGCGCGTCGACGCTAACTGGACGGCCTGGGCGCTCTCGGGCACGCGGCCGGCAGATATCCACGGCGGCAAGCAGATGATCCTGACCGCCGCCAAGTCCATGAAGACGCGCCCGGCCTCGACCTCGGAGAGCATCTGGTTCAGCCCGCTCTACTACGTGAACCTATACATTAATTACCTGGAGACCTCCGTCGCCGCGAACGGCTTCACGACGGACGTCGATAGGCGCGGCGTGTACATTTCCTCGGGCGCCAACCCGACGGGCGGCTATATCTACGCGGGCGATACCTACTCCACGGCCTACTTCCCCGTCGTCCGCCAAGGCTCGTACTGCTTCTTCGGGTACTACGAGATACCGAACGTCCAGGCCACGGGGCAGGTCTTCCTCATAGACCTCGTGGCTAGGATGGACAACTTCTAGGCCTCGGCCTCGGGCGGCGGCATCCTTGCCATCCGCCGGGGCCGAGGCTACACTAGCCCCCGGAAGCGGGCCGCGCCACCGAGGCGCCGAGCCTCTCCGGGGAGGCAGCATGACGCGTGGATGGATCATATCGAGGCTCGCCGAGGGAATCGCGGGCCGGGCGGCCAGATCGACGGCCCGTTCAACGGCCATCGCGACGATCGCGACGATCGCGGCCTGCGCCGCCCACTCGGCGGCCACCCTCCTAACGGTCACCCTCCCCATGGTCGCCCTGGCCCTCGGGTCCTGCTCGGCCAAGAAGCCGAGCGAGCCGCTACGCCTCGGCATAATGCCGGACGCCGACTCGCTGCCCTTACTCGTCGCCGATGCCGAGGGCCTCTTCGGCGCCGAGGGCGTAGCCGTCGAGCTCGTGTCCTTCGCCAACGCCCAGGAGCGCGACGCGGCCTTCCAGGCGGGGCGCCTCGACGGAACGATATCGGACCTGCTGGCCGCCGCGCTCCTCGCCTCGGGCGGGTTCGACGTGCGCGTGACTAGCGTGACCGACGGCCGCTACGGCATAGCCGCCGCGCCAGGCTCCGGTATCGCGCGGGCCGCGGACCTGGCCGGCAGGCGCGTCGGGCTCTCCGCCAATACGATCATCCAGTACTCCGTCGACGCGATTGCGTCGGCCGCCGGGCTCGAGCCCGGCGCCTACATTCCCGTTGCCATTCCCAAGATGCCGGTAAGGATGGAGATGCTCCTATCGGGCCAGGTTGACGCGGCCGGGCTGCCCGAGCCCTTCCTGACGGCCGCCCTCGCGCGCGGCGCCGCCATCGTGGGCACGACGGAGCAGTACGGCGTCGACGCGGCCGTCATACTCTTCTCCAAGGCCTTCCTCGATACGCGCCTCGACGACGTACGCAGGATGTACAAGGCCTACGCCTCGGCGGCGGCGCGGATCAACGCCGACGAGTCGTCCTACCGAGCCTTCCTCGTGAAGAAGGCGGCCTTCCCGGCGGAGGCCAGCGAGTCCTACCGCTTCGTCCGCTACCGGGAGCCCACGCTCCCGGCCCTCGGGCAGGTAGGCGCCGCCGTAGCCTGGCTCGAG
>CAZNNA010000142.1:0-1225 GCA_964573825.1 uncultured Treponemataceae bacterium | reverse complement strand
GATTGCTCAAGGCGGGCATCGAGGCCGCGTCACTTATCGATGGACGGGCCGTGGCCGCGTGGTAGAGCTCCGGGGGCTGTCGATAGACTACCCGATCGACGGCGGGCCGACGCGTCGCCTACGGGCGGTAGCCGACGTCTCGGCGGCCTTTCCCCCGGGCGGCGTGTCGGCCGTGCTCGGCCCGTCAGGCTGCGGCAAGACGAGCATCGTGAACGCCATGGCCGGCCTCCTGCGCCCGAGCTCGGGAGAGGTGCGTATCGACGGCAAGCCGCTCCTCGGGATACGGCCGAGGACGGCCGTCATCTTCCAGGATTACGGGCTCCTCCCCTGGCGCAGCGTCCGCGCCAACGCCGAGCTAGGCCTGGCGGTCTCCGGGATGCCCGCCCCGGAGCGACGGCGCCGCGTAGAGCCCATACTGCGGGAGCTCGGGCTAGCCGACTTCATGCGCTTCTACCCCGATAGGCTATCGGGCGGCATGAAGCAGCGCGTCGCCATAGCCAGGGCGCTGGCTACCGAGCCGGACCTATTGCTCATGGACGAACCCTTCTCAAGCCTGGACGCCCTGACCCGGGAGGCGGCCCAGGACTTCCTCCTTGAGCTACGGCGCCGGCGCAGGCATACGACCATAGTCGTCACCCACTCGATAGAGGAGGCCGCGTACCTGGCCGAGGCCGTCTTCGTGATGGGCGGGCGTAATCCGGGAACCCTGGTCGCCCGCTTCGATATAGACGAGAACCGCGCCGAGCGCCGCTACGCGACCGCGACCGACGGCGCGCCATCCCGCCAGGCCGACTACCGCGCCAGCCCCGAGTACCTGGCCCGCTGCGCCGCCATCCGCGCCGCCCTCCGCGCCGCCCCGGCTGAACGGACGGAACGGGCGGAACGGACATGAGCGCGGCGCGCAGGAAGGCCGCGGGCCTAGTCCTGGCCGTGGCAGGGCTCGCGGCGGCCTGGGAGCTGGCCGCCGTCCTCGTGGCGAGGCCCTTCCTACCCGGACCGGGCCAGGCGGCCGTCGCCTTCGCCGGGCTCGCCGCCACGGGAGAGCTAGCGCGCCACGGCTTGGCTAGCGCGGGCAGGGTACTCGCGGCCATCGCGCTGGCCTTTCCTCCGGCTGCCGCGCTCGGCCTCCTGGCCGGCCGCTCCCGGCGCGTCGACGCCGTCGTCTCCCCCCTGGCCTACGTCCTCCATCCCCTGCCCAAGGCGGCCTTCCTACCCGTAATCATGC
>CAZNNA010000141.1:0-8483 GCA_964573825.1 uncultured Treponemataceae bacterium | reverse complement strand
TAGCCCGGTCAGCGCCAGGGCTCGCCTGACCCGCTCGTCTATCTCGGCCTTGGGTACCTTGCGTATGCGTAGGCCGTAGGCCACGTTCTCCGCCACGTTCATGTGCGGGAAGAGGCCGTAGCTCTGGAAGACCGTCGCCGTATCCCGCTTGTTGGGCGGGAGCGAGCTGACGTCCTCGCCGCCTATGCGTATGGTCCCGCTCGTGGGCAGGTCGAAGCCCGCTATCATGCGCAGCGTCGTCGTCTTGCCGCAGCCTGAGGGGCCGAGCAGGGTGACGAGCTCGCCGGGGGCCACGACGAAGCTGGACTCGTCCACCGCCACCACGTCGGGGCGCCCCTTCACGTTCTTGTAGATCCTCGTGACGCGGTCTACGGTGACCGCTACCGGTTCCTTGGCCATGCTACGCTCCGCCTATCGGCTAATGGACTTGTCGAAGGCTCCCGTGTCGCGCACGAGGAGCCGCATGAGGCCGAAGGCGCTCATGACGATGATTATCAGCGTCGTGGCTAGTACGCTCGCGAGGCCGAACCTGATGTTCTCCGAGAAGTTATAGATGAGTACCGTCATGTGGTACCAGCGGGCGGATATCAGGAAGATGACCGCGCTGACCGCCGTCATCGACCGCACGAAGGTGTACGACATGCTCGATATGAAGGCCGGCCGGACGAGCGGCAGAACGACGGTCCGGAACACGGTCCCCTCGTCCGCTCCCAGGTCCTTCGCGGCCTCTTCGATCGAGGGGTCTATCTGCCTGAGAGAGGCGACGCCGCCCTCTATGCCTACCGGCAACTCCCGCACGATGTAGTTGATGATGATGATGGCGCCGGTGCCCACGAGCAGGATGGGCGCCTTGTTGAAGGCCAGGATGTACGCGATGCCGAGCAGCGTGCCGGGTATGGCGAAGGGCGTCATCATCACCGCCTCCAGGACCTTCTTGCCTACGAAGGTCTTGCGCACGAATATCATGGCCGCCGCCATGGCGATGAGGCCGGCGATGGGCGTGGCGACCGCCGCGAGGGTCAGGGTGGAGCGTATGGCGTCCTTGCCGCGCGACAGCGCCTCGCCTATGTTGGCTAGCGTGAAGCTGTAGTCTATGCCCCAGTTCTTGACGAAGCAGCCTGCGACTATGGTGCCGTAGAGCGATAGCGCGAACGCCACGATCAGCCAGACGCCGGTCGTCATGGCGACGCGAACCGGCGGCGAGGCTACCTCGACCAGCCTGAGGTTGGGCTTGCCGGTCACCGTGACGTAGGATCGCTTGGAGACCCAGTTGCGCTGGAGGAAGAAGGCCGTCAGCGTCGGCAGGAGCAGGAGGAGCGATAGCGCCGCGCCGCCGCCCAGGTCGTTGCGGCCGGTCACCTGGATGTATGCCTCCACCGACAGTACGCGGTAGTTACCCGCGAGGAGGAGCGGGTTGGCGAAGTCGGCGAGCGAGTTCGTGAACACGAGCAGCCAGGCCGAGAGGATCCCCGGCATGGCGAGCGGCAGCGTCACCGTGCTGAAGACCTGCCAGCGGCTGGCGTTCATGTCGAGGGCTGCCTCCTCCAGCGTCGCGTCAAGGCCTTGGAGGACGCCCGCGAGCGTCAGGTAGGCAATCGGGAACATACCGATGGTCTGGACGAGCACGAGGCCGCCGAGGCCGTATATTGAGAAACTGTCCAGGCCGAGTAGCTGCTTGGTTATGAGGCCGTTGTTACCGGCGAGGAGGATAATTGACAGCGTCAGCGAGAAGGGCGGCGATATGACCGGTAGCTGGGCTATCGCCGATAGGAAGCGCTTGCCCTTGGCTGCCGTGCGATGGATGACGAAGGCGAACAGGAAGCCTACGAGCGTAGACGTCGTGGCGGTCCACGTACCCAGGCGTATCGAGCCCCAGAGCGCCGCCAGGTGGGCGCTCGATAGCGCATCCTTCCAGATGGCTAGGGAAAGCCCCTCGCCGTCCGTGAACGACAGCCTGAAGGCCTCGAGGAGCGGGAACGCTATGAAGACTACGGCGAGGCCGGAGAGGACGAGCACCGCGTAGCCGACCGTCGGATCGCGGGAGAAGCGCGATATGCCCGACAGGGCGGCGAATACGACGAAGGCTCCCACGGCGAAGATGCCGAGCAGGCGCTCTATGCCTGGATCGGCAGAGTCCGGGGCCATGAAGACCGCGATGCCGAGTAGCTCGCCGCCCGAATCGTCGGCGATGGGAGCGTAGAAGAGGCGGACGGGCGTATCGGCGAGCGTCGCCTTCTTCGTCGACGCGTAGTTCTCGAAGTAATAGGCCGACTCGAGGCCTTTTACGGCATCCTCGGTCGACTCTAGGCTCATCCAGAGCTCGAGCGCCGCCTCGTTAACGGAGAAGCGCTCGTAGGCGTCGGGGTCGTCCTCCGACGGCACCAGGTAGACGGCGGCGCCTCCGGGGAGGGATTCGGCGACCGAGGCGAGCCAGTCCTCTCGGAGGCCCGGATCCTCAGGGGCGCTCCTTGCCAGCAAGGCGAGCGACGCGTCGCGCTTAGAGGCGGCGTCGTTCCGGAGCGATGTCCGGATCGTGGAGTATATCCATGCGTCGGCTATGGCGAAGACCGCGAGCGCCAGCAGGAATTTAAGAAACTTGTCCTTGGTAAGCACGGGTGGCTCCGGTAACGGTACGGAATAGGGCCGGCCGCGGGGCCGGCCCTGGGATGCGCGCGCGAGTCGCCCTTATCGCTTGGAGCCTATCTCGTCGGTCCAGCGCTTGAGGAGCGGGCCCTTATTGGCGGGATCGCCGTCCCACAGGAAATCCTGCTTAACCGTCTTGATATCCTTGAGCGCCAGGGCGTCGGGATGCTTGGGAGCGCCGGGCGCCACGAGCACGAGGTAGAAGTCGACGAATTCCTTCTGGGCCGTCGGGCTGGAAAGGATCCAGTCATAGAGCTTCTTGGCGTTGACGGCGTCCTTGCCCCCGGCGACCAGGGACATCGACGCGAGCTCGTAGCCGGTGCCCTCGCTCGGGGCGGTGATGACGACGGGCGCGCCCTCGACCTTGAGCTTGACCTGGTCGTGGGCGTAGCCTATGGCTATCGGGATCTCGCCTATGGCGACGCTCTTGCCGGGCGCCGAGCCGGAGCGCGTGTACTGGTCGATGTTGGCGTCGAGCTTCTTGAGGTAGTCGTAGACCTTCGCCTCGTCGCCCTTGTAGATGTAGCGCATCGTGGTGATCAGGTTATAGGCGGTGCCCGAGGTGTTCGGGTTGGCCACGCGTATCATGCCCTTGTACTCGGGCTTGAGGAGGTCGGCCCAGCTGGTGGGCGGCTTGATCCCGAGCTCGGTGGCGCGCTTGGTGTTGGTGACGAAGGTCAGCGGCCCTACGTAGATGCCGATCCAGTAGTTGTCCTTGTCCTTGAACTCATCGGGCGTGCTGGCCGCGGCCCTGGACTTGTACGGGGTCGTCAGGCCTTTGCCCTTGGCCGTGATATGGTCCAGGCCCACGCCGCCGACCCATATCGAGGCCTGGGGATTGGCCTTCTCCGCCTCGAGGCGCGTAACGACCTCGCCGCCCGATAGGCGAATCCAGTTCACCTTGATGCCGGTCTCGGCCTCGAATCGGTCGAAAACCGCCTTGGCCAGCGGCTCCTCGAAGGTCGTATAGGCGTCGACCTTCTGCTGGGCGGCGGCTAACGATACGACGAGCGCTAGGAGCGCTAGCAATACTGTAGAACGTTTCATGGTTCCTCCATGCGCGGCGGCCTCGAGGCCCCGCGCTAGCTTACCATTATTCTACGGTTAAAAATGCGTTAAGCGCAAACGATTTCATGTGCCCGGGGCGTAGGCAGCGAGGCGTTAGGCTCGAAACGGTATATCGAGCGATCGCTCTACGGTAGCCTTGACCCCGTCGCCACTTAGCGCGTAGAATTCGCGCGGTGCTTGGCGTTCCGCGCTTGGCGCCCGCAGAGATCGGGAAGGACGGCTATGGCAGAGACGGACGGCGCTAGGAAATTCCACAGGAAGACCTTCGACAGGATAGATCCCGAGCGTCGTTCCATGATACTGCGCGTGGCGATGGAGGAGTTCGCGGCCAACGGCTACGCGGCTACGGGCATCAACGCCCTGGCGCGCAAGGCGGGCATTTCGATAGGCTCCCTGTATTCGTACTTCGCATCCAAGGAGGACCTGTTCCTAGCCGTCGTGGACCTGGGCTCGGAGGCCCTGGCGAGCGAACTGGCCGGCATCGACGTCTCCCAAGGCTTCTTCGCGTGCTACGAGTCGCTCCTCTGGAAGGCTCGCAAGGCCGCCGATCTCTACCCCGAGCTCAACCAGATTTACCTGGACTCGACGACCCAGGGCATGTCGGCCCTGGCCGCCCGCCTTTCCAACCGGCTCGAGGCGGTTACGGCGGACCTCTATCACCGTATGTTCCAGGCCGGCAAGTCCGCCGGCGAGGTCAGGCCGGACGTGGACTCCGGCTTCGGTTCCTTCTGCCTGGACAACCTGCTCGTGATGTTCCAGTTCGCGTATTCCGGCAACTACTACCGCGACAGGCTTCGCATCATGGCGGGCCTGGGCGAAGACGAGCCCATAGACGACGCGCGCCTCGTCGGCTTCATCATGGACATGGTCCGCCGATCGTTCGGCTCGGCATGAGCGCGCCTTCCCGGACCGTCTGCCTCGTCGTCGCCTACGACGGCGCGGGCTTCTCAGGCTGGCAACGGCTCGGCGGCGGCGCCCGTACGGTGCAGAAGACCCTGGAGGACGCGCTCTCGAGCCTCCTAGGCGAGCGCGTCCTGGCGACCGGCTCGGGCCGTACCGACGCGGGCGTCCACGCCGAGGGCCAGGCCGCGAGCGTGGCGATCGCCTCGTCGCGCCCCCTGGCCGAGATAATCGGCCGGCTCGACGCGTCCCTGCCTCCCGACCTGGCGCTCGTCTCCGCGCGCGAGGCCCGTCCCGGCTTCCACGCCCGTTACCGGGCTCGCTCCAAGACCTACGTCTACCGCCTGCACGACGGGCCCGGCCGCGATCCCTTCGCCGCCCGCTGGTCCTTTCACGTTGGCTCCCGGCTGGACGAGGCGGCCATGGCCCGCGCCCTCGCCGCGCTCCCCGGCGCGCGCGACTTCTCCGCCCTGACCAACGCCAAGGAGGACGCGCGGCTCTTCGTCCGCGAGCTCTTCGAGGCCAGGGCCGAGCGCCTCGGGGATATAGTCGAGCTGTCCTTTACCGGCGACGGCTTCCTCTACAACCAGGTGCGCGTCATGGCGGCCTGCGCGCTCGAGGCGGGGCTCGGTCGCCTCTCGCCCGAGCGCCTGGCGGCTATCGTCGAGTCGCGCGATAGGAGCGCCGCCCCGGGAGCCCTGGGCGCCTACGGCCTCTGCCTGCGTCGCGTCGAGTACGACGAGGGCGACTTCCTGGGGCCGCTCCTGCGGCCCGGCGAGCCGCCCGAGTCCGGATGTTCCGACCGCGTCCGACCGCCGCGCCCCGACGATTCGGGACGCGCCGGCCGCGACGGTCGCTCCGGGCGGTCAGGCCGCTCAGGGGTTCCGCGAGCGTAGGTCCCGCGCCTGAGCGCCTCGAGGAAGCTCGGGGGCGTCGGGCTCGACAGGTCTACGACGGTACCGTCGCTCGGCCTATGGATGGCCAGGCGAGTCGCGTGCAGGCAGAGCCTGGCCGCCGGGTCGCTCCGCGCCCCGTAGCGCTCGTCCCCGGCCACGGGGCAGCCGATTGCCGCCATCTGGACCCTGATCTGGTGCCTCCGCCCCGTCTCCAGCGACAGCTCGACGAGGGCGTAGCCCTTGCCTCGCTCCACGACCCGGTAGCGGGTAACCGCGCGCAGCGCTCCCCTCGCCTCGGGCTGGGCCACGCGTACCCGGTACGGATCGGAGCCGTCGAGCCAGTGCGTCAAGACGCCCTCCTCCGCCGGGGGCGCGCCCTCGACCAGGGCCACGTAGACGCGCTCGTCCACCGCGTCGTTCCATCGCGCCATGAGCGACGCCTTGGCCCTGCCGTGCTTGGCCAGGACTATGACTCCGGAGGTGTCGCGGTCGAGCCGGTGGACGAGCGCGGCCCGTCCCTTGGGATTGCGCCTTCGTATCAACGCCGTCGCCACGTCCAGGAGGCTCTTAGCCCTGGAGCCCTCGGGCGACATGGTCGCGAGTCCCGCAGGCTTATCCACGACGATGATGTCGTCGTCCTCGTAGAGCACCTCGACATGGAAGCGACCGGGGCGGCTCATAGGATGGTCTTAACGCCGGGAATGGCGCCCGCCTCGGCGTAGGCCGCGTAGAGCGCGTCCTGCGTCTCGAATCGGACCCTGCAGGCCAGGCGGCCGTACCGTTGGCCCGAGGACGGCAGGCGCCTCGGCGCCTCGAGCGCCGCCCCTCGCGTCGAGAGGACGCGGGCGAGCTCTTCCTCGGGCGCGGAGCCGTAGGACAGCTCATAGATAACGCGAAGCTCGAAGTCCACCGGGTACTCGAGCCCGCTGGCTCGCCCGCGCGCGTCTGGCGATTCGCTTGCCATCGTCGTTCCTCCTTGCGCTATATCGTGACGTCGTTGAGCCAGCGCCGCGTTCCGAGGCGCCAGATTCCCAGGCCGAACTTGGCCAGCTCGTCCAGCGATAGGAGCGCGAAGACCATCCAGGGCTGGACCCTGAGCACGAAGGCGCCCAGGAGGGCCAGCGGCACGCCGACGCCCCAGACGCCGAAGAGATCGAAGAAGGCGCCGAACTTGGTATCGCCCCCCGAGCGGCAGATGCCCACGACGACGTGCAGGTTGAAGACCTTGAAGGGTATGATGGCCGCGAGCACGTAGACCATGAGGGACGCCTGCCTGAGCGGCTCCGGGTCGAGGGCGAAGAGCCGCGGGAGGAGCGCGCTCGTCGGGACGACGAGCGCGCTTACGGCGACGCCCAGGAGCGGCGACAGGATGGCGAAGCGCCTGGCCCAGGCGAAGGCCGTTTCGCGGTCGCCCTCGCCGATGCGCTTGCCTATCATGACGGCGGCGGCGTTGGCCGTGCCCATGAAGAGCACCATGGCCAGCTGGCTGATCGTGCTCGTCACGTTGTAGGCGGCTATCGCGTCGGTGCCTACGCGCGCCAGTATGCCGTTGTAGCAGGTGATGCCGAGCGACCACAGGACCTCGTTGACCATGACGGGCGCGGCGATGGTAGTGAAGCGCGATAGGAAGGCGCCGTCCCAGGAGCGAAGCTCCGCCAGGGATCCTGCCGGCGGCATGCGGCGCGCGTAGGCGCCGATGAGGACGATGAGCGCCTCAACGAGCCTGGCTATGACGGTCGCGTAGGCCGCGCCCCGCACGCCCAGGGCGGGGAGGCCGAGCTTGCCGAAGATGAGGACGTAGTTGAGCCCGGCGTTCAGGGCCAGGGAGACGACCGTGGCGGCCAGCGGCAGGCGTACTCGCTCGACGCCGCGTAGGGCCAGGGCCATGCAGAAGCTCAGGGCCGCCAGCGGATAGCTCGGGGCCACGCGCCGCAGGTACTCGGCGCCCAGGCGCACGACGTCGGGATCCTTGCTGTAGAGCCCGAGTATCCAGGTCGGCGCGAGGAGCGAGGCCGCCATGAACAGGAGGGCGGCGGCGAGGCCCAGGGCCATGGACAGGCCCGTGGTCTTGCGGACGCCGGCCAGGTCGCGCTTGCCCCAGTACTGCGCCGTGAAGACCCCGGCGCCGGTGGAGGCTCCGAAGAGGAACAGCATGAGGAGGAACCAGACCTGGTTACCGAGCCCGACGGCCGCGAGCTCGGCGGCGCCGAGCCGGCCGACCATGACGGTGTCGAGCATGTTGACGCTGGATATGATGAGGTTCTGGAGCGCTATGGGGAGCGCAATCCTCGCGAGGCTTCCGTAGAAGCCGCTATGGCGTTCGCGTTTCATGGTTTCCTTAACGGTATCGCCTACGAGCGGGCTGGCCGGCGCTTCCCGCCCGCCTTGGGGCGCTTGTCCCCGCCCTCGTCGTACGATAGGAGTTCCTCGTCTAGGCGACGCTTGTAGTCGAGCAGGGTGAGGAGCATGGGCTTGTCGGCGGCCGGCGTGTCGGTGCTCTCGAGGAGCGAGGTAATGACCTTCTCGAAGCTAGCCAGGTCGGTCGCGCCTTCTATGCGGGGACAGAGTACCCGGCCGGCGCAGAAGGAGCGCCACCGGGCGGCCTCCGAGGCCGACAGCGTCCAGGGCCAGTTCCTGGCGAAGAGGCGGCGGACGAGCTGGGGCAGGCGCTCGTCTATGAAGGGTAGGCGGTAGGCCTGGGGACGGGCCTCGGCCGGGCCGAGCGAGGCTATGGCCTCGTGGATGGAGGCCATGGCGTCCTTATCGTCGTCCCTGAAGAAGCCGCCGGAGTAGATGCGGTACTCCGGGTCGGCGTCCGCCGCCTCGTCGCGCGGCTGGGAGAAGACGGCGAGCAGCTTCTGGATGAGCCCCGGCTCGCGCGAGAGGCTGCGGGCGCGCGCCTTGGCCTCGGCCGGGTCCAGGCCCAGGCGAGAGGAGGCCTCCGGGCTGAGCGCCGACAGGGGCGCCAGGAAGGGG
>CAZNNA010000140.1:0-8492 GCA_964573825.1 uncultured Treponemataceae bacterium | reverse complement strand
TTCCTTAAGGTCGTCCTTGGCTATGAGGGCCTCGACCTCGCCTCGGAAGGCCGCGTCGCTCTCGTTGGCTATGTAGTCTCGCGCCTTGGCGAGTATGTCGCGCTTGTCCATGGAATCATCCTCCTCGTCGTATCCGTAGGCTTGAGTATATAGGCTCGAGGCCCGGAAGTGAAGCGCGCGCCTGAGCCGTAAGGAGCTGCCGGCGCTCGCCCGGATCGTCCTAGCGGGAACCGAGTAGCCCCGGGATGTCGGCCATCGAGCGCGCTATGACGACGGCGCCCGCCGCGCGTAGCTCCGCCTCGCCGCGGAAGCCCCAGGCCGCTCCGACTCCCCGCATGCCGGCGGCTAGCGCCGTCTTCATGTCGACGTCGGAGTCGCCCACGAAGGCGCAGTCGCCCGGGGCTAGGCCGAAGAGCCCGGCCGCCTCGAGGGCCGAATGGGGATCGGGCTTGGCGGGTACGCCCGGGAGCCCGCCGCGCACCATGGCGAAGGGAACGTCCGGGAAGAGCCCGGCGACCATCCTGCGGGTGATATCGTCGGGCTTGTTCGATAGCACGGCCAGGGGCGCGCCCGCCGCCGCGAGGGTTCCCAGGGCCCGGGCGGCGCCGGGATAGGGCGTCGAGCTCCCTATGCCCATGGCGTCGTAGGCGGCGTAGGCCTCGGGATAGAGCTCCCCGGCGCGGTCAGCCTCGGAGGCCGGTACGGCGGCCCGGATGAGGTTGGTAAGGCCCCTTCCGACCATGCGCTTGTAGGCGGGTACCTCGTGCTCCGGCCAGCCCTTGGCCCTTAGGAATGCGTTCATGCCGGCCGCTATGTCGGCTATGGTGTCGACGAGGGTGCCGTCCAGGTCGAAGATGAAGGCTCGTATCATCGCGTCGCGTCCTTTGCGGTGTCGTGGCGCCGCCTTCTACAACAGGCGTCGCCTGCGATAGGGTAGGGGGAAGGGCGGCGGAGGGTCAACCGGAGGAGCCATGGGAGAGAGGGAATTCGACGAGTTCTTCGGCGATAGCTACGGTGAGCGCTGGCCGGGGCTCAGGGCGGCGCTGCTCGGCGAGGGGCGGCCCGTTGACTACGGCGACGGGCTCGTGGCCCCGTATCGCCTGGACGCGGCCTCGGTGGTAGCGGCCCGTTCGCTGCGGCTGCCTGAGTCGGGCGAGATCCTTGACGCCTGCGCGGCGCCGGGGGGCAAGAGCCTCGTCGTAGCCTCGGCCATGGGGCCGGGCGCACGGCTCCTCTGTAACGAGCTGTCGAGCGATCGTCGCCGTCGCCTCTCCATCGTCCTGGACCGGCACCTGCCGCCCGGCATACGCGAGCGGGTACGGGTATCGGGTTTCGACGCGGCCGCGGCCGGCGGTCGGGCCTCTGAACGAGGCCGCTTCGGGGCCGTGCTCCTGGACGCGCCCTGCTCGAGCGAGCGGCACGTGCTCAATGACGAGGCCGCGCTCGCGGCCTGGACCCCGGCGCGCGTTAAATTCCTGGCGCGCAGGCAGTGGTCGCTACTCTCGAGCGCCTTCTTGCTCCTCGCGCCGGGGGGCTCCCTCGTGTACGCGACCTGCGCCCTTTCGCCCGAGGAGAACGACGGACCCGTGAATCGCCTCTACGCCAAGTACGGAGACGAGCTGGAGGAAGACCCGCTACCCGCCGAGGACGGGGCCGAGCGGACCGGCCGGGGTATCGTCTACCTGCCGGACGCCGCCGCGGGAGCCGGGCCGCTCTACGTAGCCAGGATCAGGAGGCTCCGCCCTCGGTCTTGAGGTCCTCGTCCTTGCCGCCGGCCTTCCTGAAGGCCTGCTCCTTGACGGCTATCTGGGCCTCGACCTCCTCTATCCTGTCTATGGTCTCCCTGATGGCCGGCGAGTCCTTGCCCACGGTCTTCTGACCCTTCTCGACGAGGACCTCGTAGACCTCCGCCCCGAGCCGGGCCGTCAGCTTCTCCGCCTGGCTCTTGAGCTGGGTGATCTCCAGCTTGAGGACGCCCATCTCGCCCCACTGCTGGGCCTTGTCGCCCGCCTGCTTGGCTATCTCCTTGGACGCCTTGATGCCCTGGTCCAGGAAGTCCTTCATGCGTTCGGAAAAGGTCATGGCTACGCTCCTCTCGATGCGTGTACGGTACATCCCTAACAAAATCGCTCCGTGGCGTAAAAAAATCAATGACGAGAACGACACTCCGTGCTATCTTGACAAGAAGGTTCGAGGGCACTATATCTAGTCCCCGAAAAAGTGCTTGGTACTATCAGTTGTATGCTTCCTAGTGCAAGAATCGTACCAATGTAAACGGCCCAAGAGCGCCACCGCGGCGATCCTCGTGGAGGTAGTAAAAACGTGAGATGCCCCCATTGCGGTTCCATGGACGATCGCGTCACCGACTCGAGGACCCTGGCTAACGGGGAGAGCATACGCCGCCGCAGGGAGTGCCTCTCCTGCGGGTTTCGCTTCACGAGCTACGAGCGCATCGAGGAGAAGCCGCTGATGGTCGTCAAGCGCGACGGCCGAAGGGAGCCCTACGACAGGCAGAAGCTCGAGCGCGGCCTGCAGCGCGCCCTCGAGAAGCGGCCCGTCTCCCAGATGACCATAGAGAATATCCTCAACGATATCGAGGACGACGCGGCCATGCTCGGCAAGGGCGGCAACGAGATCCATAGCTCGGCACTCGGCGAGATGACGCTGCATAAGCTCTACGACCTCGACAAGGTCGCCTACATACGGTTCGCCAGCGTCTACAGGAAATTCGAGTCGATGGACGAGTTCTTAAACGAGATACGGCGCCTCGAGAGCGCCCGCGAGGGGGAGTGATCATGTCAGAAACGCAGCAGGTGTTCCCGGAATGGAAGAATTTCCTCGGTACGGGCGAGGGACCCGGCCGGTACGTGGCCAAGAGATCCGGGAGCGTCGAGCGTTATGACAGGTCTCGCATCGAGTCGGCCGTAGATAAGGCCTTCAAGGCGGTCAAGGGCGTCTCCGATAGGGAGCAGGTCCAACGCATCGCGACCGACGTGGAGACTCGGCTGGCCCTCCTCCTCTCGGCCAGGCATCCCAACTCCATACCGGCCATCGAGGAGATCCAGGACCTCGTCGAGACGGCCCTCATCGAGGCAAAGGAAGCCCAGGTCGCCCGGGCCTACATACTCTACCGCGCCAAGCGCGAGGCCGTGCGGGACGCCCAGCGCCTGATGCTCGACATCAACACGACCATGGACGGATACCTGTCCCAGGTCGATTGGCGCGTCAAGGAGAACGCCAACGTCAACTACTCGCTCGGCGGCCTCGTCCTCCATAACTCGGGCACGGTCACGGCCAACTACTGGCTCAAGAACATCTACTCCGAGGAGATAGCCGAGGCCCACCGCTCGGCCGACTTCCACATCCACGACCTGTCCATGTTCTCGGGCTACTGCGCCGGCTGGTCGCTCCGACAGCTCATAGCCGAGGGCCTCGGCGGCGTGCCGGATAAGATCACGAGCGCGCCGGCCAAGCACCTGTCCACCCTGGTCCAGCAGATGGTCAACTTCATGGGCATACTGCAGAACGAGTGGGCCGGCGCCCAGGCCTTCTCCAGCTTCGATACCTACCTGGCCCCCTTCGTCAAGATCGACTCCATGAGCCCGGAGGAGGTCAAGCAGTGCGTCCAGAGCTTCATGTTCGGCGTCAACACGCCGAGCCGCTGGGGCAGCCAGGCGCCGTTCACCAACATAACGCTCGACTGGACCTGCCCCGCCGACCTCCGCGACAGGCCCGCCGTCGTGGGCGGCAAGGAGATGCCCTTCACCTACGGCGACTGCCAGCCGCAGATGGACGTCATCAACCGCGTCTTCATCGAGCTGATGCTCGGGGGCGACGCCGACGGCCGCGGCTTCCAGTACCCGATACCGACCTACAACGTCACCCGGGACTTCGACTGGGACTCGGACAACGCGCGGCTCCTCTTCGAGATGACCGCCAAGTACGGCACGCCGTACTTCCAGAATTTCATCAACTCCGACCTGGACCCGGGCGACGTGCGCTCCATGTGCTGCCGGCTCCAGCTCGACAAGCGCGAGCTCCGCAAGCGCGGCGGCGGCCTCTTCGGCTCGGACGAGCTCACGGGCTCCATCGGCGTCGTCACCCTGAACATGCCGCGCATAGGCTACCTGGCCGACGGCAAGAACGATTTCTATAGGCGCCTGTCCCGCCTCATGGACCTGGCGGCGCAGAGCCTGTCTATCAAGCGCAAGGTCTGCTCGCGGCTCCTCGAGGGAGGGCTCTTCCCCTATACCAAGCGCTACCTCAAGAGCTTCGACAGCCACTTCAACACGATAGGCCTCGTGGGCATGAACGAGTGCTGCCTCAACTTCCTCGGCAAGACCATAGCCGACCCCGAGGGCAAGGCCTTCGCGGAGGAGGTCCTCGACTACATGCGCAAGCGCATGCAGGACTACCAGGAGGATACGGGCGAGCTCTTCAACCTGGAGGCGACGCCCGCGGAGAGCACGTCCTACCGCCTGGCCAAGCACGACCGCAAGCGTTACCCGGATATCATCACCTCCGGGGCCGAGGAGCCGTACTACACCAACTCGACGCAGCTCCCGGCCGACCAGACCGACGACCTCTTCGACGCGCTCGACCACCAGGAGTCGCTCCAATCGCGCTATACCGGCGGTACGGTCTTCCACGTGTTCCTGGGCGAGGCCGTCGACGACTGGCGCGCGCTCCGGGACCTAGTCAAGACCATGGCCGAGCGTTACCGCATACCGTACTACACGATATCCCCGACCTTCTCGGTCTGCCCCGTGCACGGCTACATATCGGGAGAGCATTTCTCCTGCCCCAAGTGCAAGGCCGAGAAGGAATCGAGGCTCAGGCAGGAGATAGCCGCGCTCGAGCGCGAGCTGACCGAGGCGAACTAACCGGCATCGTCCGCGGGGCCGCCGACGCTTTCGGGCGCGGCCCATGGAACCATTAAACGGGAGGAATCAATGGCAACGAGGGAGCAGCTCGAGTCGAGGCTTTCAGCGCTCAAGGCGGAGCTCGTGGCGGCGGAGGGAACGCCGACCGAGGTCTATAGCCGCATAGTCGGCTACTATCGCTCGGTCAGGAACTGGAATGCCGGCAAGCGGGCCGAGTTCTCCAAGCGACGAGAGTACGGCTTCCCCGGGGCGCGGCCTATGAGCCCGGCTCCCTCTAAGGCCATCAAGGCCGGAGCCCTGGCCGGGACGATGGCCTTCGCCGGGTCCGCGGTCGATCCCTCGGCCGCTCGAGACCCCGCGTCCTACCTGCTCTTCTCCCGGACGGCCTGCCCGAACTGCCCGCCCGTCAAGGATTACCTCAGCCTCTCGGGGCTCCCCGGCGTCGTCGTCGACGTCGATACCGACGAGGGCCTCGAGCTGGCTCGCCGCTACGAGGTTCTCTCCACGCCGACGGCCATCATGCTCGGCTCCGACGGCTCCCAGCTCCTGCGGGCGCAGACGCGCAAGCAGCTCGAGCCCCTCGTGAGGCCGCGCGCTGCGGAGGCCGTGAGGGTCTAGCCGGATGCGGTTCGGCATACGGAAGACGAGCCTCATCGACTTCCCGGGCCGCGTCTCCGTCGTCCTCTTCACGGATGGCTGCGATTTCCGCTGCCCGTACTGCCACAATCCCGAGCTCGCGGTCCCTCGTAGCCGCGGCGGCGACGACGGCCTCGTCTCCGAGGAGGAGGCCTTTCGCCTCCTCGAGGCGAGGAGGGGGCTTGCCTCGGGCGTCGTCCTGAGCGGCGGCGAGCCGCTCGTGCACGAGGGCCTGCCCACGATAGCCGCGCGCATACGAGAGCTCGGCTATGCCGTGAAGCTCGATACCAACGGGAGCCTTCCCGAGCGCATAGCGGCGGTCGGCGCCGACTTCATCGCCATGGACCTCAAGACCTCTCCTGGGCG
Organism: uncultured Treponemataceae bacterium; assembly: GCA_964573825.1. Lineage (GTDB taxonomy): Bacteria > Spirochaetota > Spirochaetia > Treponematales > UBA12059 > SZUA-370. The sequence continues at coordinate 2,607 of CAZNNA010000140.1, read as the reverse complement.
CTACGGGGAGCTCTGGCCGGGCGCCCCCGCCGATGTCTCCGGCGTTATCGAGCGAGCCGTCGAGACGGTACGGGCCTCGGGCGCCGAGTACGAGTTCCGGCTGACCTGCGTACCGGGCTTCCTCGGCGAGGCCGACGCGGAGGCCATCGCGGCAATACTCAAGCCCGAGGACGAAGTCGCGCTCCAGCGCTTCAGGCCCGACGTCGTGCTCGACCCCGACTGGGCGGCCGGCGTTTCGCCCTACGAGGACGCCGCGCTCCAGCGCTTGCTTTCCATAGTGCGATCTGCCGCGCCCCGGGCTCGCCTGCGCGGGCTATAGCCAGGCGGCTACGGCTCCGCTAAGGCCCTCGTAGTCGTCGGCCTCGAACCACCGTACGCCGGGTATGGCGCGCATGAAGGTTAGCTGCCGCTTGGCGTACCGACGCGTATGCTTCTTTATGTCCGCCACCGGATCCGCGGAGCCGTCCAGGAACTCGGCGTAGCCAATGGCCCGCATGCCCGGGGCCTCGAGGCCGTAGCCCCGGGAGGCCAGGGCCCTGGCTTCCGCCTCGAGCCCGGCTGCCATCATGGCGTCGACGCGAGCCTCGATGCGGGCGTAGAGCCCTTCCCGAGGGCGGTCGAGGCCTAGGACGAGGCAGTCCCAGCGCGGCCTCCGCTCGCTCGGGAGGGCGAAGCTCGATAGCGGCCTGCCCGAGGCGCGATAGACCTCCAGGGCCCTCGCGAGGCGATAACGGTCGGCCGGGGCTATGCGCGCGGCCGCGGCCGGATCGACGGAGGCCAGTTCCGCCCTGAGGGCCTCGGGGCCCCGCTCCCGCAGCTCGGACTCTATGGCCAGCCTGATGCCGGGGTCGGCCTTGGGGGCGGCGGGGGCGCCGTAGAGGAAGGCCTTGACGTAGTAGCCCGTACCGCCCGAGAGGATGGGCAGTCGGCCGTCCGCTGCCGCCCGCTCGCAGGCCTCGTCGGCGCCGCGCAGGAAATCGCCGACGGAGTAGGGCTCCGACGGTTCCAGTATATCTATGAGCTCGTGGGGCAGCCTCGCGCGCTCCTCGGCGCTCGGCTTGGCCGAGCCTATGTCCAGGCCCCTATAGGCCTGGACCGAGTCGGCGGAAACGACGACGACCGGCCCCATGCGGAGCCGGTCGTCAAGCGCGAGCCGCTCGACCGTGGCCGTCTTTCCGACGGCGGTCGGGCCTATGAGTACGAGGACCTTATTCGAAGCGGTACTCAATCTGCTTATTGAATATCTGGCGCATTGAGAGCGAGACCACCTTGCCGTTGTTCTTCTCTACCTCGGGCGTCTTAAGGACGGCCAGCTGGTACGAGCGTCGATTGACGGCCACGGTGAACTCGTAGGCGTTCCCTTCGTACTCGAACAGATCCTCTACAGGCATGCTCATCGTTACCCTCCCAAACGCGCCGCTCGGCGCCTATCGCTCGGCCTCGAGCGAGTCGTCTATCTTGGCGATCAGCCTGTCGGCGACCTCGCCGAGGTCGATGGCAGGCTGCGAGGCGGCGACGCCATCCTTGCTTCGCCTCAGTTCGTCGGCGAGGAAGACCCCGGCCAGGATCGCGGCCTTGAGGGGCTCCTCTACCTTCGACGAGGCCTTGACGGTCTCTATCGTGGAACGCAGGTGCGCGATAAGCGATTCGACGTACTCGGCGCTCTCGTCGGTCTGTATCGCGAACGACGCGCCGAGCAGCTCGACGCGTACGGTCTCGATAGGCATGTCAAAAGATATCGAGGTCGGCTTCCGTGGCCTTGGCGTCGGCCTCGAAAGCCGGCTCGGGCTCGGCGGAAGGCTCGCCTTCCGTCTCGGGCCCGGCCTCCGCGGCGGGCGGCGTCGCCTTCGCTGGCGGCGTCGCCTTCGCGGGGGGCGTTGCCACGGGAACGGGCTCGGCAGCGACCGGCGCGGCCTCGTGGACGGCGTCCTCGAAGGAGTCGAGCTTGCGGAGCGCCTCGACGATGCCGGCCTCGATGCGGGCCTGGTCCTTCTGGAACTCGGCCACGAGACCCTCGAGCTCGGCTACCCGACCCTCGGCGGCGGCTAGGCCGTCACGCATGGAGGCGTTCTCCGCGCGGAGCGTCGCAATCAGCGAGACGGCCTTCTCGACGCGCGATTCGAGGGCGCGTACCTGCTCGAGGCTCAGCACGGCCTAAGCCTGGCCCGCGGCCTTGACGCGCTCGACTATGGCCTTGAAGGCGGCGGGGTCGCGGACGGCGATGTCGGCGAGGACCTTGCGATCGATCGCGAGGTTGGCCTTGGCGGCGCCCTCAATGAAGCGGCTGTAGGTGATGCCTTCGGCGCGGCACGCCGCGTTGATGCGGGTGATCCACAGGGCGCGGAAGGTCGGCTTCTTATCGCGCCTGTCGCGGTAGGCGTACCAGAGCGCCTTGGCGACGGCATCCTTAGCCACCTTGTGGTTGGTCGAGCGTCGTCCGTAATATCCTTTGGCCAGCTTGAGGATCTTCTTGCGATGATCCTTTCGCCTGGTGCCGTCTACTGCTCTCGGCATGTAAGTCTCCTTGTAGTATATAGAACTGGGCCCGGCGCGATCGCCTTTCCGGCCCCGGCGCCGGAAAGGCGCCGCTTTACCACGGCTCTAGCT
>CAZNNA010000139.1:0-8515 GCA_964573825.1 uncultured Treponemataceae bacterium | reverse complement strand
GACGGCGTCATCGTCGCGGGCGTCTACAAGGGCTTCGAGGACCTCCTGAGGCTCGGGCGCATCCAGCGCATGCCCACGATCTGGGCCTGCCAGGCGGAAGGCTCGAGCGCCATTGCGCGGGCCCTTGCCGCGGGCGGCTTCGGCGATCCGGTACCGAGCGATACGATAGCCGACTCCATATCGGTCGACGTGCCGCGCAACGGTTACCACGCCCTCTCTAAGCTCAAGGCGCACGGAGGCAAGGCCGTCGTCGTCTCCGACGACGAGATACTCGCGGCCCAGCGGGAGCTGGCCGCCAAGGCGGGACTCTTCGCCGAGCCGAGCTCGAGCACGGCCTGGGCCTGCTTCCGGAAGTCCAAGGCGTCGCTTCGGCCGGACGAGACCGTAGTGGTCATGCTGACCGGCTCGGGCCTCAAGGACGTCGCGGGCGCCATGAAGGGCCTGGGACTATAAATGATGGATTTCGGGTAAAGGCGCAGAGGCCGCAAAGGGATAGGCGTTTTCATGACTCCCCTACGCCTTGCGTCTCCGCGGCTTTGCGCGAGAATCTTTAGCTCAAGCTTGAAGAGCTATCGCTACGACTAACAAGGAGCTTACCATGATCGATCTACGGATAGACGAGAAGGCGCGCAAGCGCAATATACGGCGCTGCAAGGAGAAGGGCATCCTCCTCCCGACCTACGAGCAGATGCGCGACCCGGGCAAGATACCCCAGTCCGTCAAGGACGAGCTCAAGGGCATAGGCCTCTGGGACGTGCATAGCCGCAACCTCTTCCGCGTCAACTGGCATAACGAACCCAAGGAGAAGGGCGGCCAGTTCGGCGGCGTCAACTACTTCGAGATCCCTCGCGCCATCACCGGCACCAAGGCGCGCATCGTGGGCCTCGTGGGCAAGTGGTTCCCCACCGGCGCCCATAAGGTCGGAGCCGCCTACTCCTGCCTCGTACCGGAGCTCGTGACCGGGCGCTTCGACCCGACGGCCAAGAAGGCCGTCTGGCCCTCGACCGGTAACTACTGCCGAGGCGGCGCCTACATCTCGCGCCTCCTTACCTGCCCGTCCGTGGCGATACTCCCGGCCGGCATGAGCAAGGAGCGCTTCGCGTGGCTCAAGACCATGGCCGAGGAGGTCATCGCGACGCCCGGCTGCGAGTCCAACGTCAAGGAGATCTTCGATAAGTGCGTGGAGATCGAGAAGACCAGGACCGACTGCGTCATCTTCAACCAGTTCGACCAGCTCCCCAACCACCTCTGGCACTACTCCGTCACGGGACCGGCCATGGAAGAGGCCTTCAAGGCCATAGCCAAGCCGGGCGATCGCATCGGCGGCGTGGTGCTCTCCTCCGGCTCGGCCGGCACCATGGGAGCGGGCAGCTATATACGCGAGCGCCACAGCGGAGCCAAGGTCGGCGTCGGCGAGGCCCTACAGTGCCCGACCATCCTGGAGAACGGCTTCGGCGATCACCGCATCGAGGGCATAGGCGACAAGCACATTCCCTGGATCCATAACATGCGCGAGACCGACATGGCCATAGGCATAGACGACGAGCTGCCCATTCGCCTGATCCGCCTCTTCAACGAGCCGGCGGGCCATGCCGCCCTCCGCGAGGCCGGGGTAGCGCAAGGCGTCATCGACAGCCTTCCCCTCATGGGCATCTCGGGCGTGGGCAACATGCTCGCCGCCATCAAGATGGCCAAGTACTACGAGATGGACGAGGGCGACGTGGTGTTCACCATGTTCACCGACTCCATGGCAATGTACGGCAGCCGCATCGAGGAGCTCGACGCCGAGCGCGGCGCCTACGACCAGCGCCAGGCCGACCGCGACATGGACCGGCTCGCCGGCCAGTCGATCGACCACGTCCTCGAGCTGTCCCAGGTGGATAAGCGCCGCGTGCACCAGCTCAAGTACTTCCTCTGGATCGAGCAGCTCGGCAAGGGGATCGACGAGCTCCGGGCCCAGTGGGACGACCACAAGGCCTACTGGGGCGGCCTCCGCGCCCAGGCCGGCCAGCTGGACGAGCTCATCCGCGACTTCAACGCCGAGGTACTCGGGTGATCCTCCTCAAGGACTGCTTCCGGGTAGTCCGCCCCCGCTACGGGGCCGGCCGCGAGGCCGGTTCCGCGGCGGACGACCTATCGGGCGTCGACGTCCTCATCGACGGTCGCCGCATAGCCGCGATAGGCAAGGGGCTATCCGTACCGGACGGCGTCGCCTGCCAGGTCGTCGACGCGTCGAGGCACGTCGTCATGCCGGGCCTCGTCGATACGCACCACCACTTCTACCAGACGCTGACGCGCAACGTGCCGGCGGTCCAGGACGCCAAGCTCTTCGACTGGCTCGTCTACCTCTACGAGGTCTGGAAGGGCATAGACGAGGAGGCCGTCTACTGGTCGAGCATGCTGGCCCTGGCCGAGCTGGCCAAGACCGGCTGCACCCTCACGACCGACCACCACTACCTCTACCCGCGCTCCTTCACGGGCGACCTGCCCGGCCTTCAGTTCAAGGCCGCGGCCGAGATAGGCCTACGCTTCGCGCCTACGCGAGGCTCCATGTCGCGCTCCAAGAAGGACGGAGGCCTACCGCCCGACAGCGTCGTGCAGGACGAGGACGAGATACTCGCGCAGAGCGAAGAGACGTTAAGGAAGTATCATGACGCCGCGCCGGACTCCATGCGACGCGTGGCCCTGGCGCCCTGCTCGCCCTTCTCCGTGTCCGAGCGTTCCATGCGCGAGGCCGCCGACCTGGCCAGGCGCTACGGCGCCCGCCTGCACACCCACCTGGCGGAGACGGCCGACGAGGACGACTTCTGCGTCAAGGCCCTCGGCCGCCGCCCGCTCCGCGTCATGGAGGACTGCGGCTTCGTGGGCCCGGACGTCTGGTACGCCCACGGCATACACTTCAACGACGAGGAGCTCGACCTCCTCGCGCGCACCGGCACGGGCGTGGCCCATTGCCCGTCGTCCAACATGCGCCTCGGGTCGGGCATCTGCCGCGTCCGCGAGCTCCTGGACCGGGGAGCCCTCGTCGGCCTCGCCGTCGACGGCTCGGCCTCCAACGACGCATCCGACATGCTCGGCGAGGCGAGGCAGGCCCTGCTCCTCCAGCGCGTGCGCTACGGCTCGGGCGGCATAACGGCCCGCGAGGTCCTGGGACTGGCTACCAAGGGCGGCGCGCGCGTACTCGGGTACGACGACGCGGGTTCCCTTGAGGTCGGGGCCCTGGCCGATATAGCCCTCTTCGACGTGATGAGGCTCGAGTACGCGGGCGCCCTGTCGGACCCGGCGGCCGCCCTCCTCTTCTCCGGCTATAACCACGGCGTCGACCATCTCATAGTGAACGGCGAGTTCGTCGTTAGGAACGGGCGCCTCGCGGGCGCCGACGAGGAGCGCATCCGCGACGAGGCCAATCGTTGCGCCAGGCGCCTCCTTACGAAAGCGGGGATAGAAGCCGCATGGTAAATGAGTACCATAGGCCGGAGAACCTCGACGAGGCGCTCCAGCTACTGACCGCTCCCGGGGCCGTCGCGCTCGCCGGGGGCACCTGGCTCCTGGCCTTCGAGGCCAGTGACAAGCCCGAGCGCGTCGTCGATATATCCAGGGTCATCCCAAGGGGCGTCTCAGGCCAGGCTGGGGAACCGGGCGGGCAGGCATCCCGGGCGCTGTCGATAGGCGCCGGGACTACCTTCCAGGAACTGATCGAGTCCGACGCCGCGCCGCGCGTCCTCAAGGACGCGGCGCTGACCATGGGCAACCGCAACACGCGCAACCGCGCCACGGTCGGGGGCAACCTCGGGGCCGGCCGCTCCTGCTCGAGCCTCGCGCCCGTACTGCTCGCCCTCGGCGCCTCGCTCGAGTACCGCGAGCCCGGTTCGCGGGCCCCGGCCCTGGCCGCGTTGTCCGACTGGCTCGAGCGGCCGCGAGGGCTCGTGCTCCGCGTGGCGGTACCGCTAGCGCCCGGCGTCCGCGCCGCTGCGCTCAGGGCCAGCCGTACGGCCTGCGACATAGCCACCTGCACCGCCGCCTGCGCCTATAGGCTAGAAGGCGGCGCCGTCCGCGGCCTTTCGCTGGCCCTCGGCGGCTTCGGGCCCCGTCCGGCGGCTCGCCCCGATATAGCCGCACTCTTCGAGGGCAGGCCCCTCCCGCCCAAGGCGGATCTAGAGCGGGCCATCCTGCCGCTCCTCGCGGCTAGGAGCGACGCCCGGGGCGGCGCCGACTACAAGCGCCTGCGCGGCGCGGCCCTGGCGGCGGACGCCCTCCATGGCGCCGCGCCCCTTCTGCCGGAGGAACGACGATGAAGGTTCATTTCAAGCTCAACGGACGGGCCGCCTCCTGGGACTGCGAGCCCGGGGAGACGCTCCGCTCCGCGTTACGGCGCAAGGGCGTCATCTCCGTAAGGGACGGCTGCGACGGCGAGGGCTCCTGCGGGCTCTGCGCCGTCCTACTCGAGGACGGCCGCGGCCCTGCCCGCCTCGTCAACTCCTGCCAGCTGCTGGCCGCCCAGGCCGAGGGCGCCTCGGTGCGCACGGTCGAGTCGTACTCCAAGGACAGGAAGCTGTCGATAGTGCAGCGCGCCTTGATCGATGCCTCCTGCGTCCAGTGCGGCTACTGCACCCCGGCCGTGGTCCTGGCGCTGCACGACCTCCTCGAGCGCAGCCCGAGGCCTACCGAGGCCGAGGTCAAGGACGCGCTATCGGGCACGCTCTGCCGCTGCACGGGCTACGAGCAGTTCTTCGAGGCCGCTCGCCTGGCCTCCGAGCGCCTGGCCGATCCCGGCTACGCTCCGCCGCCGGCCACCGAGTTCAGGCCGGACCTCAGGCACGTCGGCAAGGACCGCGAGAAGGTCGACGCGGCGGCCCTGGCCCTCGGCGAGAGGGCCTTCGTCGAGGACCGCGTCGAGGCGAACGCCTGCCACCTCAAGCTCCTCATGTCGCCTCACGCCCACGCCTGGATCAAGCGCATTGACGCGTCGCGGGCCCTCGAGATGCCCGGCGTCATCGACATAGTCACCCACGAGAACTGCCCCGACGCCGTCTATACCACGGCCGGCCAGGGCTACCCCGAGCCGAGCCCCTACGACCAGAGGATGTTCCCCCGCAAGGTCAGGCACGTGGGCGACCGCGTCGCGGCCGTGCTCGCCGAGACGCCCGAGGAGGCCGAGGCCGCGCTCAAGGCCATAGTCGTCGAGTACGAGGTCCTCAGGCCCGTGCTATCCATAGCCGAGGCCAAGGCCGCGGGCGCCCCGGTCATCCACCACGGCGACGTATCCTACGTCGTGGGCGACCCGCCCGCCGGCAGCTCGGTCAAGGGCGACGGCCGCGACGACCCGATAGTCTACCAGTTCCCCCTGCACGCCGACCCGCACCGCAACCTGGCCGCGAGCGTCGCCGACGGCATAGGAGACCTGGACAAGGGACTCGCCGAGGCCGACGTCGTCGTGGAGCGCATCTACGTGGGCCGGCGCGTCCAGTGCACGCCCATGGAGCCCCACGTGGTCTACGCCAAGGTGGACTCGGGCCGCCTCGTCATACACGCCTCCACTCAGGTACCCTGGCACGTGCGGAGGATCGTGTCCCGGGCCATAGGCATACCGGAGCACAAGGTCCGCGTCATCAAGGAGCGCGTAGGCGGCGGCTTCGGCGCCAAGCAGGACATCGTCCTCGAGGACGTGGCCGGCTTCATGGCCTGGAAGACCGGCCGCCCCGTCTTCTTCCGCTACGACCGCGCCATGGAATTCATGACCAGCCGCACCCGGCACGGCATGGAGATAACGGTCAGGCTAGGAGCCAAGCGCGACGGCCGCCTGACAGCCATGGAGATGCGGGTCGAGGCAGATACCGGTCCCTACGGCCAGCATTGCCTGACCGTTCCCATGAACGCCGTCAGCAAGAGCCTACCGCTCCTCCTGTGCGACAACGCCCGCTTCTCGGTCAAGACCTACTACACCAACCTCTCCCCCGCCGGCGCCTACCAGGGCTACGGAGCGCCCAAGGGCTCCTTCGCCCTCCAGGGCACGCTCGCTGAGCTGGCCGCCGAGCTCGGCATGGACCAGCTCGACCTCATCGAGAGGAACATGGTCCGCTCGGGCTCCAGGCTCGAGATACTGAGGAGCCTCGGCGAGGGACGCCCGGGAGCGGCGGTCACGCTCGGCGAGTGCGGCCTCGACCGCATGGTGGCCCTGGGGCGCAAGGCCTTCGACTGGTCGTCGCCCAAGCCCGCCTCGCCAGACGGCGAGTGGAAGATAGGCAGGGGCGCCGTCATCATCCAGCAGGGCTCGGGACTACCCGGCCTCGACGCGGCCAACGCCGAGCTTAGGCTCCTGCCGGACGGCTCGCTCCTCATGCTATCGGGCGGCGCAGACCTGGGCACCGGCCTCGATACCGTGACGGCCAAGGCCGCCGCCGAGATCATGGGCCTCGATATGGAGGACGTCACCGTAGTCTCCGGCGACACCGACACCACGCCCTTCGACAAGGGCGCCTACGCGAGCTCGGGTACCTTCTTCTCCGGCAACGCCGCTGTCAGGGCCGCGGAGGACCTCCGGGCCAAGTGCCTCAAGGTAGCCGCCGGGATACTCGGCGAGCCGGAATCCGACCTTAGGATCGCCCACCGCGGCGTCGTCAAGGGTAGGCGCGGGGAGATAACCCTAGCCAAGCTGGCCCACATGGCGACCCAGGGCGAGGGCCACGGGGACCTCATCGGAATGGGCGGCTTCAAGACCGACCACGCCGCCTTCCCCTACGGCGCCCACTTCGCCGAGGTGGCGGTCAACGAGCGAACCGGCGAGGTCAGGGTCAGGCGCTTCCATGCCTACCAGGACTGCGGCACGCCCATCAACCCGGGGTTGGCCAAGGGGCAGATCTTCGGCGGCGTCATGAAGGCGATAGGCCACTCGCTCTACGAGGAGCTCCTCTTCGACGACCGGGGCCGGCCGCTCAACCTGGACTTCGCCGACTATAAGATACCGACTGTCTACGAGGTACCCGAAGACTTCCACGTCGAGCTCGTGCCGGTGGAAGACGAGGTGGGCCCCTTCGGCGGCAAGAGCGTCTCGGAGATATCGCTCAACTCGGCGGCGCCGGCCATCTCGATCGCCATACACGACGCCGTAGGCGTCTGGATGCGCGAGTGGCCCTTCACGCCGGAGAGGATACTGAGGGAGATGGGAAGGCTGTGAAGGGAGTAGCCAGTAGCCAGTAGCCAGTAGGGTAGAAAGCAATGAGGAGCGCAAGCTGTTTACATCAACGACCTGCACTCCTCACATCGGGATAAGCGTTTTAAAAAACCATGGCGATGCTGGCTAAGGCTATTGTACTTATTTAGAGGGGTTAAGGTGTATTGCGACACTATGAACGCGTTTTATCTTGTTTCAACATCCTATTACCTCACGGCCGCCTACGGCTCGACTGAATCGCGGGTCATGCCGCGATGAAGCTATCGAAATCATTCTGTGAGCTTATAGTCTGGCAAAAAGCGCATTCTCTGGTCTTGATGATCTATCAAATCACTAAGGAGTACCCGCAACACGAACTGTTCGGACTCGTTTCCCAATACAGGCGAGCGGCGGTCTCTATTCCCGCAACCATAGCGGAAGGGTACAAAAGGAGGACCAAGGCAGATAAACTGAGGTTTTATAATATCGCCCAGGCTTCCCTTGAGGAATTGCGCTACTATACAATTCTTGCAAGAGACCTTGGTTACTACACTAGTTCAGAGATTGAGAACCTTGTAGAGGAAACCAGTATGCTTCTCGAAGCCTACATGCAGAGCGTGAGCAGGCAATGAGGTTTAATCAAATGCGATCGTATGATTCGCCCTTAAGCCCAGAAAACACTATGCTCGAGTACTACTGGCTACTGGCTACTGACTACTTCTTTTTCTTCAGCCCTCCTCGAGGGCCAATACGTTTCACGGAGGATCGAACATGAACGCGAACGAGATCAAGACCCTCATCGACCGGCTGTCGACCAAGAAGATCGACATGTTCCACAAGGACTTCCTCTTGACCTGGGAGAAGAGCCGCGACGAGATCGACGCGACCTTCCTGGTCGCGGACATCCTCAGGGCCATGCGCGAGGCCAACGTCAGCCCCCGCGTCTGGGACTCCGGAATAGCGGTATCCAACTTCCGCGACAACTCGACCCGCACGCGCTTCTCCTTCGCCAGCGCCTGCGACCTCCTGGGCCTCTACATCCAGGACCTGGACGAGGGCAAGAGCCAGATCGCCCACGGCGAGACCGTCCGCGAGACGGCCAACATGATCAGCTTCCTGTCCGAGGCCATCGGCATCCGGGACGACATGTACCTGGGCGAGGGCGACAAGTACCAGCGCGAGGTGGCCAAGGCCCTCGACGACGGCGTCGCCGCCGGCGTCCTGCCCGACCGTCCCACCGTCGTCAACCTCCAGAGCGACATCGACCACCCCACCCAGTCCATGGCCGATTTCCTGCACCTGGCCCATTACTTCGGCGGCATCGACAAGCTCAAGGGCAAGAAGATAGCCATGACCTGGGCCTAC
>CAZNNA010000138.1:2564-8533 GCA_964573825.1 uncultured Treponemataceae bacterium | reverse complement strand
CGGCCTGGGCGCAGGTGCCGAGGCCGAGGGCCTCGCAGGCGCCGTAGAGCGCCTGGCAGGCGTGGCCCGCGTCGAGGAGCAGGGTCTTGGCCGCGGCTATGGAGTAGCGCCACTCGGTGCGGTAGGGCACGGCGGTCCACATGAACATGGCGGCGCAGTTCCAGAGCTGGCCCGACAGGCCCTCGTCGAGCCGGGCGTCCAGGTCGAGCCAGCCGGTCTTCCGCTCGTCGGCGCCCGGCACGGGGCTGGCGCCCCTGAGCAGGGCTAGGCCTCGCTCGAGCGGTACGTGCCGGTAGATGCCGGGCTCGAGGCCCGTTACGCGTCTCGCGTAGACGATGAGGTCGAGCGGGTGGCGGCAGCCGCCCGAGGGTACGGTCCTGAAGGCGTTGCCGTTCTTGACCGACTTGATGCCCGCGGCCGACCAGAGCAGGAAGGATAGCTCGGCCAGGCTCAGGGGCCCGGGCCCGTAGCGCCTGCGGGAGCGACGCGTCGATGTTATTTCATAGAAGCTCTTGCCGCCGAGCGCGGGATCGGGCTCGGGCAGGGCGACGAGGGGCGCGCCGTCGGGCAGGGGCCTCGTGACCGGGGGCTGGGGGCGCCCTAGGCGCTCGTCGGTGGCTGCCTCGTCGAGGCGGTTCCAGTTGGAGCGGAGGAGGGCGCGGCCGGCGGCCATCTCCCGGGCGGGAGAGGCTTGGTCGGCGCCGCCATGACCGGGCGCGGCGCCATGGAGCGAAGGCTCGAGGCCGCCGTGACGGTCGCCAGCGGCGTCGAGGTCCGCGAGGAACCCGTCGACGTCGGACTCGCTCGTGTCCCAGCTGGCCATGAGGCGGACCGAGCCGCCTTCCCAGTCGTAGAAGAAGCGCTTGGCCCGCAGTTCCTCGACGACGGGGCGCGGCAGGCGTATGAAGACGCCGTTGGTATCCACGGGATAGTCGGGTTCCAGGCCCCGCGCGCGGAGGCCGGCGGCGAGGCGGGCGGCCATCGCGTTGGCGGCGCGTGCGTTGTCGAGCCAGAGGCCGCCATCGACGTAGGCCTCGAACTGGGCCGCGATGTAGCGCATCTTGCTGGCCAGCTGCAGGCGCGTCTTCCGGAGGCGGGCGGTGTCTGGTAGTCCCTCGCGCGGGGCGAAGACGACGGCCTCGCCGAACATGAGGCCGTTCTTGGTGCCTCCGAAGCAGACGGCGTCGGCGGACGGATAGCCTGACGCCTGGCCCGGCGATAGGCCGAGGGACGCGGCCGCGTTGGCGAGGCGCGCGCCGTCGACGTGTACGGCCAGTCCCGCGCCCTTGGCGACGCGGTAGAGCTCGGCGAGCTCGGCCGGGGCGTAGACGGTGCCGACCTCGGTCGGCTGGCTCACGGACAGGGCCGCGGGCCTCGGCTTGTGCATGTCCGAGTAGAGGGCGATGGCCTCGGCGAGCGCCCCGGGGAGGATCTTGCCGTCGCGGGTAGCCACGGGCACGAGCTGGGCCCCGAGGACCGCCGCGGGCGCGCCTGTCTCGTCGACCAGGATATGCGCGCAGTCCGAGCAGAAGACGGCGTCGCCCTGGCCCGCCAGGCAGCCCAGGGCGTAGACGTTGGCGCCGGTGCCGTTCATCACGAGGCGCGCCAGGGCCCCGGGCCCGAAGAGCGAGGCCACGGCGGCCTCGGCTCGGGCGCTCAGGGGATCGTCGCCGTAGCCGACCGCGTGACCGTCGTTGGCCCTGGCGAGGGCCTCCATGACGCGCGGATGCGCGGTCGCGTTATTGTCGCTGGCGAACCACCTGGCGCCCATGCCTAGCCTCCTAGTCCCTTTTCCCCGTCACCTTGATGACGTGATAGCCGAACTGCGTCTGCACGACGTCGGATATCGAGCCCACGCCGAGCCCCTTGCAGGCGCTCTCGAAGGGCGCGACCATCTTGCCCGGGCCGAACCATCCGAGGTCCCCGCCCGACGACTTGGAGGGGCAGGTGGAGAATTCCCTGGCCAGGGACGCGAAGTCGGCGCCCTGCTTGGCCTTGCGGACCAGGTCCTGGGCCAGGGCCCTATCCTTGACGAGTATGTGGCTGGCTTTCCATTCCATGGCTGTACTCCTTGAGTCTTTATCGGTAGTTCGCGTGGAAGTCCGCTATGGCCTTGACGACCTCGGCGAGCCTGTCGCGGGGGGGCAGGATGGTCGTGCGGAAGTGGGCCGTGCCCGGGAGCTGGCCGAAGCCCGAGCCCGGGACGACGCAGATGCCCTTCTCCTCGAGGAGGGCCATGCACCACTCGCCGTCGGTCTTGCCCGCCGGCAGCTCCAGGCGCGGGAACGCGTACATGGCGCCCGCTACCTCGTTGCAGCGGAAGCCGGGAATGGCGTTGAGCCCGTCCGCGAGCAGCCGCGCGCGGGCCTTGAGCTCGTCGAGGATGGAGGTGCGCTCGCGGTCGTACTCGGCGCGGCTCGGGCCGCCGACCGGGGGCGGGGCCACGAGGCTGTAGAGGGCCGTCTGCCCGGGGAGGTTGGAGCAGAGGCTCACCGACTGCATCTTGAGTATCTGGGCCGACACGTCGGCGGGCACGTTGCGTACCTCCATGTAGCCGCCGCGCTGGCCGCACTCGCCCAGGAAGCCCTTGCTCGTGGAGTGGAAGCTGAAGAGCGACACGTCCTTCTCGCCGAGCTCGTGCATGGCCTTGGCGAAGGACTCGAAGCGCTCGCCCCGGCGGTAGACGTTGTCCTGGTAGACCTCGTCGGCCAGGATGGCCAGGCCGTGCTCCTTGGCGAAGCGCACGACCATCTTGACGTTGTCGGCCGTAAGCACGGAGCCGGTCGGGTTGCCCGGGTTTATGACGACGATGGCCTTGGTCTTGGTGCCGGCCTTCTTGGCCTTGTCTAGGGCTTCCTCGAGCAGGTCGCGGGACAGGGCCCAGTCGTGTTCCTCGTCGAGGTAGTAGCCGACCTGCCTGCCCTCGTACATCGTTATGGTGGCCGAGTACAGCGGGTACTGCGGTATGGGAATCATGATGCCGTCGCTCGGGCCGGAGATGAGGAGGCGCAGGGCTGCCTGGACGCCCTTGGAGGCGCCGTCGGTCATGTATATGGACTCCGGATCGGCGGGTATGCCGTCGCGAGCCGTTATGAACGCGGCTACGGCGTCCCGGACGACCTTGAGTCCCTTGCTCTCCGAATAGGCTCCGAGGCCGTGCTTGGAGCCGGCCAGGATGGCCTTGGAGGCCGCTACGGCGTCGGCGGGGAAGGCGGCGGGCGCCGTCTCCGCGAGGCCCGGGTACTCGCAGAGCGCGAGCAGGCGGCGGGTCCAGGTCAGCGGTTTCTGGCCGAGGGCCTGGGGATTGCCTATGTTGCAGTAGATGACCTGGCGTCCGGCCTTCTCGAGTTCCTGGGCGCGGGCTACGATGGGGCCCCTGACGGCGTACTCCGTCTCGAGTACCGCCTTGCCGATATCGGCGAGCGTAACTGACATGGAAGACTCCTTTTATTCGTCGGGCCGGCCGGCGTGGTACGCCGATGCCCGGCGGCCATTCTACCATCACGAGGGCTGGTCGCCAAGGCCGCGATGACGCTCTAGCGACGCTTAACCGGGCCTTTCCTTTCGGGGAGGTCTTCTCCGAGTCCCGCTATCGGACAAGCGTATGATAATAAAAAAAACCCGGTCGGGCGACCGGGTTCCTATCGGGCCTAGGACCGCTTAGTAGCGGTTGTTGTCGCGGCGGGGCTTGTCCATCGCCTCGTTGACCTTGAGCTGGCGACCGTCGACCTCGCGGCCGTTCATGCCCTGGATCGCGGCCTGGGCCTCGCTGTCGGAGCCCATCTCCACGAAGCCGAAGCCCTTGGACTGGCCGGAGTCGCGATCGGTTATGATCTTGACGGAGTCGACCTGGCCGAAGGCCTGGAACTGGCCGCGCAGCGCGTCCTCGTAGGTCTTGTAGCTGAGGTTTCCGACGTAGATTTTCTTACCCATGGTAAATTCCTGTTTCGGGGAGCAATCCCCGGGTCTTGATGGTTCGCTCATCTAGGATGAGCGATAGCGGAAGTGTAGGACCACCGGGCGTAAATCTTTGCGTCGTCCGGGAAGCGACGGGATCGTTCGCGAAGGGTCCATGTACGCTGCCCTGGCGATCGACGGCTCCGCTCCCCGGCAAAGGGCGTTACATCCTTTGAATTCCGGTAATGCCGCAGGCACAACCATAGATCGTATAGGAATTTACGTCAAGGCCTCCGGGCGAGGGCTCTCCTGGGCCGTATGGCGAGCCTCCCTCGACGCGGTACGGCCGGCACGCGAAGACCGAGAACCGTTACTATCAAACCCGGGCCTCGACCGAACGCCGCCTGAACGTATAGTATAGGGGCGTGAACGATACCTACGAAACGGCCCCGAGGGCCGAGCGCGCCTTCCTCGTCGGCGTCCGTGACGCCGATACCCGCCAGCCGGAGGCCGAGAGCCTCCTTAAGGAACTCGGCGGCCTAGCCGAGAGCCTCGGCATCGAGCCGGTCGGGAGCCTCCTGGCCCAGCTACGCGAGCGGAGCGCCGCCACGTTGCTCGGCTCGGGCAAGGTGGACGAGATCATAGCCGCGGCCAAGGCCGAGGGCGCCGACTCCATACTCTTCGACAGGACCCTGAGCCCCGTCCAGCAGCGTAACTGGGAGGAGCGTTCCGGGCTATCGGTCTACGATCGCTCCGAGCTCATCATAGACATATTCGCGAGCCGCGCCCGTACGCGCGAGGCCCGGCTCCAGGTGGAGCTAGCGCGCCTGCGCTACTCGCTGCCGCGCCTGGCCCACTCCTACGGCGACCTCCATAGGCAGCGGGGCGGCCGCTACGGCACCAAGGGAGCGGGCGAGCAGAAGATAGAGCTCGATAGGCGGCAGATCTCCCGCAAGATCAAGGACATAGAGGACGAGCTCGAGCTCGTCCGGCGCTCCCGCGCCACCCAGCGCAAGCGCCGCGAGCGCCTGGCCCTCAAGCGGGCGGCCATCGTCGGCTATACGAACGCGGGTAAGTCGTCGATACTCAACGCCATAGCGCCGACCGCGGCGGTGCTGGCCGAGGACAAGCTCTTCGCCACCCTCGACCCCACCACGCGGCGGCTCGATACCGGCTCGGGGTCCATCCTGGTCACCGACACGGTCGGCTTCGTTCGCAACCTGCCGCACGGCCTCGTCGAGGCCTTCAAGGCCACCCTGGAGGAGGCCGCGGACGCTGACCTGCTCGTGCACGTGGTGGACGCCTCCGACCCGGAGGCGGAGACGCAGTACCGCACCACCCTGGAGGTGCTCGCCGAGGTCGGCGCCGACGCCTCCCGGTCCATACTCGTGTACAACAAGGTAGACAAGGTTCCCGACCGAGCCGCCTGGCCCGTCGCGCCCGACGCCGTCTTCGTCTCCGCCGCGACCGGGGAGGGCCTGGCGGGCCTCATAGCCGCCATAGAGGCCGAGCTGACCGCGGAGGAGCCCGAGCTGACGCTCCGCATACCGCCGTCGGATTACGCCGTCGTGGCCCTGCTGTACCGGGAGGCCTCGGTGCTATCCGAGGAGCACGACGGGGAGGCGAGCGTCGTCAGGTGCAGGGTGCCCCAGAGGCTGGCCTCGAGGGTGGAACCCTACGTAGCCGGCTAGCTAGTCCTTGTCCTCTTTGACGTAATACTGCAGTAACTGCACCATGTAATATATCTTCTTGTACGACTCGGTCATGATCTCCTTCATGGGGACGGCCGAGGCGTTCTCCACTTCCTTCCAGTTAAGGATGACCTCGTGGCGGGGCTTGGAGATGTCCTCTATGAGCGCCTTGAGCTGGCGCCCGATGGTGATCATGTTGATGGCGGCCTTGTTGACGAGGGCCAGCGCCTTGTCGTTGGTGTCCTTGAGTATCTGCCTCAGGTACTTGAGGGCGTCCTTGTCGCGGTCGGCCTTGCCGAGTATGGTACGAAGCTTGGTACCGAGCTCGCCGTCGTCGGCGAGGCCACTTTGCTGTGGCCGATCAGCGGCCAATGGCCTGGA
>CAZNNA010000138.1:0-2554 GCA_964573825.1 uncultured Treponemataceae bacterium | reverse complement strand
GGCGAGCGAATCGTCGAACTGAATGATGGTCTCGGAGACCTCCAGGAGTCCGTGGTAGGCGTCGGACAGCTGCTGGGATTGTATGTTGGTCGACCACTGGCCGCGTATCAGGAGGACGTCGACTATCTCGCGAATGTCCTTCTTGAAGTAGTCGATGAGGTAGGCCTTGAGGTAGTTGAGGGCCGAGGTCTGCGTATAGCCGCCGAGCATGCGCTTGGCGTAGACCGCGTTGGCCTTCTCCGTGTAGTTCTTGAGCCTAAGGACTATGGCCGTGCCGAATACGGCCTTGGCGAGTTCCTCGATCTTGGTGTTGCGCCGTTCCTGGGTGATCTTCTGGAGCGTCATGGCCGTCTGGTTCTTGAGCCTGTCCAGGAAGGCCTCGACGATGCGATCGCCGGCCGGCCGCGGCGTGACCGTGACGAAGGGATCCTCCTTGACGTGCATTACGATCTGCTCGAGGACGCCGGATTCCCGTACTTCCTTGAGGGCGTTCGCCAGCTTGGTCCAGGAGTCGACCTGGATGACGTCGATGTTCCTATATTCCTTGAGCGCCGAGAAGATACGCTTCCAGTCCGCATCCAGGTTGAGGGACATGAAGACCTCTAGGAAGTCATGGATGTCGTCGGCTACGTAGTCTCCGGATATCGACTCGAATTTAGGGTTATACGAGAAGTTGCGCTCGGATACGCTCGAGTCGAATTTCTTAAGGAGGAAGAAGAAGTCGAAATTGATGAAGTTGATGAAGGAAAGGAGCGTTGAGTAGGCTCCGTCTATCTGGGCCGTCTTCTCCGCGTCGAAGGCGGCGAAGAACGATATCATCGTCTGCTTAATCTGTTCCTGCAGGTCCTTGATGTTGACCGTCTTGGCCTTCTCCTGGATATAGGCGTCGGTCAGGCACTCGGACTGCTGGCGCTGCTCCGGGCTCAGGAAGCTCTCGATGACGAAGGACTTGAGCGCCCCGCTCTGGGCGGCGTTGGTCAGTATGACCTGGGCCGGCGCGATGACCTTGTAGGTCTCGTAGAAGAAGCGGGCGAGGCCCGGCAGGGCCTCGCTCGTCTTAGGCTTATAGAACTTGTAGCGCGAGCGCGACAGGTCCTTGCCTATGCTCTTGACGAGGCGTTTCTTGTCGGCGGAGGGATCCCCCATGCCGAAAAGCCCGAGGATCTTCTGGAGGATGCCGGAGAGCCCGGCGTCCCCGTCGTTACGCTCTCTGCCGTCGCCGGACGCGTCGCTAGTGGTGGGCATACTGCGCAACCTTACTATGGCTCGGGCTCGTCGTCAATAAGAGGCTTGATCTCGCCCGAGTGATAGGCCCGGGCGACGCCGCCGGCCTCGGCCAGGAGCAACGCCCCGTCGTCGGCTATGCCTACGAGGAGCGTCTCCCTCCCCGGCCCGTCGAGGCCTTCGCGGAAGGCGACCCTGCGACCCTTCCAGGCCAGGAGCTCCTCGTACTCGGACTTCCAGGCTAGGGGCGCGGCCCGCAGGTCCTCGAAGGCCCGAGCCAGGTGGCGCGCGAGCGGCAGGGGCTCCGGCGAGCGGCCCGTGGCCAGGTAGAGTGACGTGGGGCGCGTCCTGTAGCCTCCCTCGAAGGAGGCCTGGCGGCAGTTGACGCCTATGCCCGCGTATACGGTGCCCGCGGCGCCCTCGCAGAGTATCCCGGCGAGCTTGCGCCCGCCTAGGAGAACGTCGTTCGGCCACTTGAGGGCCAGGCGTCCCGAGCCTCCCGCGAGGCTCGAGGCTCCGGGCTCGCCGGCGGCCCAGGCTCGCACGGCTCGGGCGACGGCGATGCCGGCTATCATCGGCAGGGGGGCGGGGCCGAAGGCTCCGGCGGGGAACCAGAGCGTAGCCAGGAGGCTGGAGCCCGGCGCGCTCACCCAGGAGCGATCGGCCAGGCGTCCGCGCCCCGAGCTCTGCGAGCCGGCCATGACGATGCCGTAATCGCTGAGGCGGGAGAGGGCCCTGGCCTCGTCCATGGTGCTCGTCGTCGAGCCTATCCAGTAGGAGGCGGCCCCCGCGAGCGGGTAGACGGGCTCGGGAAGCCTCTCGGCGTTCATAGCGGCGCCTCGCGGTTCTCCTGGCCTCGCGCCATGGAGGGCGGGATAGGCTGGATGGTGGGCGGGAAGCGGGCCGCGTAGGCATCCGCGTCGAATTTCCTGCGGAGCCCCGAGGCCGTCATGGAACGTACGGTGCCGAAGACCGGGCGGGCCGGCCAAGGCCTGTCGTGGAGTCCGAAGCACCAGGCCACGCCGGCCCAGCCGTTGGGATCGCGCCCGTCCAGGGCGTAGCGGTCGTTCAGGTAGAGGGCCGTGGCGTACGCCTCCCTAGGCGAGGCGCTCCAGGCCAGGATCATCTTGCCCCAGTACATGCGCATGTAGGTATGGATGGTTCCTGTCGCGAGGAGGCTGCGCTGGGCGGCGTTCCAGTACGGGTCGTGGGTGGAGGCGGACTCGAAGTCGGCCCTGGCGTAGGCGTAGGCCCGCCTGTCGCCCGCGGCCGCCTCGAGCGCGGCGCGCGACCAGGCGGGGAGTCCCTCCCACGCGTCGTAGCCGTCCGG
>CAZNNA010000137.1:0-8541 GCA_964573825.1 uncultured Treponemataceae bacterium | reverse complement strand
CGCGAGCGTCCTGCCATGGAAGTTGTCTGCGGCGCAGATTATCCGCTGGGAGCAGTTCCTGACGCCCTTGACCTCGACGCCCCTGCGGCGAGCGGCCTTGAGCGCCGTCTCCACGGCCTCGGCGCCAGTGTTCATGGGCAAGGCCATGCCGTAGCCGGTGAACTCGCAGAGCTTCCTAAGGAATTCGCCCATCCGGTCGTTGTGGAAGGCCCTGCTCGTGAGCGTGCAGCGGTTCGCCTGGTCGACGAGCGCCTCGATGATGCGCGGGTGCCGATGGCCCTGGTTAACCGCCGAGTAAGCCGACAGGAAGTCGTAGTACTCGCGGCCTTCGGGGTCCCAAACCTTGGTTCCCAAGGCTCGCTCTATGACCACCGGGAGAGGATGATAGTTGTGGGCGCCGTAGCGCTCGTCCAGGGCGATATAGTCTTGGCTCTTCATGGTAGTTTCCTTCCCTAGGCGTATTCCGCTTAGTATTCACGCCAAGGCGTGTATCGTCAAGTAGAAACGAAGCTCGGCGCGAGGCGATTCCCTCGATCGACGCGCCGTAGCCTGCGAGGCGACTTGAAAATTACCCGAGCCTGTGAAGAATCTAAGATATCATATAGAAAACGAGGAGCTCGCGCGTATGAGCATCGAAGCCTCCGATCCCTCCGATGACCAGACAGGACCGCTTGTCAATCTCCGCGCCTCGGCCGGGCTTGCATCTTCCTTCGACTGGAAGCCGGCCGCATCCGGGCGGGTAGGCGGCCGCGATCGCCCTCGCGGCGAAGCGAGGGCGACGAGAGCCGGATCGATGATCGCTACCGCGCGCCAGGGCCGCATCCGTACTGCGGGATCGATACTGCTTGCTCTCCTCTGCGTCGCCTGCCCGCTCTGGCCGCCGATAGACCCCGACTCGATGGCCGCCGATCCTGTCGATAAGCCATGGGTTCGCGAGCTGCCCGAGGGAAAGCGTACGCTCTACGTGGGGCCGGGCGGCACGGGCGACGGGACATCCCTTGTCGCGCCGATGAGCCTCGAGGCGGCTACGGCCCAGGCGTCGCCCGGCGATCGCTTCTGGCTCTCCGCCGGAGACTATCGCGGGGCCTTCAGGTTGGCCGTCTCCGGTACCGACGCGGATCCCATAGTCTACCGCGCAATGCGCGGAGCCCGGGTGCGCGTGATAGGTTGCATTACTATTACCGGCGAGCATAACTGGGTCTGGGGCCTCGAGGTGACCGATCCAGGCAGCGAGTTCGAGGGTGACTCGATCCATGCCGCGGCGACGGGCACGGTGCTCGTCAACAACGTGCTCCACGACGAGGGCTTCGACACCTCGCTCGGTTCCTGGAACAGGCCCGGGCAGATAGTCTACGGCAACGTTATCTACCATGGCCACCACAATATCTATACCCAGAATTCCGGCGACGCTGGATACCGCTACTTCGTCCATAACGTCAGCATGGACGCCAAGCCGGACGCGGACGGCCGGAACGGGCCCTTCGAGTTCCACGCCTACGCGGAGGGCGGCGACGTGAGCGGTTTCTACCTGCGCGGCAACGTCTTCTCGAGCTCCACCCTTGACGGTATAACCGGGCACGGTCGCGTCCTCGTCGGCGGAAGGAACCCGACCGCCAACGAGCGTATCGCGTTCCTCGGCAATTTCTTCTATAACGCCCGGCTGCAGCTCGGCTATCGGCGCCCGGTCCAGGCCGTCGTCAGGAATAACTACCTCGTCGATTCGCACTTCGAGTACGGGTACTTCTGGGGAGGGGGAGAGCGGCGCTTCCCAGGGCGAGCGCCCATCGTGGTTAGCGGTAACGAGTTCCACATGCGGGACCCCGAGGCTAAGCACGCGTTCGTGCGTACTTCGGCGTACCTCGGCGAGGAGCGGAGCGACGGCCTTCCGCGGCTGGCTGCCATGGATGAGTGGGATGCCAATACGTACTCCCCCCGGTTCTTCGGCGTCATGACGGCCGGCGATGAACAGGAGCGCTGGGTGCGGGGCCTCGGGGCCTGGCGCTCGGCCTCGGCCGAGCGGGGTAATCGCTTCGACGCGACGAGCCGGGAGGCGCCGTTCCCGACCGAGCCTCGCGTCGTCCTGATCCCGAACGATTACGAGGAGGGCAGGGGACTACTCGTCGTTTACAACCACGGCGAGGCCGCGTCGGTCTCCGTCGACCTGTCTCCCGTGCTTACGATAGGCGGAGGCTGCTACCTCTATCGCGCGAAGGGCGCCTTCTCCGATCCCGTCGTGGCCGATATCTATCGGGGGGGCTCGGTGAGCGTGCCCGTGGCGGGACGCTTCGAGGTCTTCATCGTAAGCGACGTACCCTGCGCGCCCTAGTCTCGGGACGCCCTGGGCCGCCGCCAGGCGAGCTAGAAATAGATGGCCAGGCCGAGGACCGCGGAGTTCCCGAAGGCGAAGCCGAGGCCTTCGAGCGTCCTCGTGAAGAGCGCCTGGTATTCCGCGTAGAGCCGGATGTTACGATATAGTTCCAACTCGACGCCGCCGAGGGCGCCGAGGCAGAAGTCGAGCTCGGGGCCGGCATCGGCGAAGAGCATGGCCAGGCCCGCCAGGCCACCTAGGTACGGCGATATCGAGCCGGGCCTCGGGTGCCATTCCCCCGCGGCCGACAGCCCTACGCCGGTCGCGCTCGCCCCTGAGTTCGGGCCGGGCGTCACCTCTAGCGATAGGAGCGCCCTGGCGGCGATATCGTCAAAAAGCCAAAACTTTGCTCCCGCGCCGGATTGAAAACCATCGGAGTAGGGCGAGAGAGGCGTCAGGAGATCCTTGAGGTTGAAGAGGAGCGCTAGGGCACCCCTACCGTGGCTGATCGTTTTCTCGGGACCA
The DNA here is from genome assembly GCA_964573825.1 of uncultured Treponemataceae bacterium. Classification (GTDB taxonomy): domain Bacteria; phylum Spirochaetota; class Spirochaetia; order Treponematales; family UBA12059; genus SZUA-370. The sequence goes on along the minus strand of CAZNNA010000137.1, from coordinate 5,708 downwards.
GCGGCGGCCGGCGCCTGCTTCGCCTGCGCGAAGAGCGGGGAGGCGAGGAACGAACAGCAGAGCGATAGGGCGAGCAAGGTTCTCTTCATGGCGGGCTCCGTAGGTAATGGATGATTCGTCCTTGTTTCTCGTCACTATCCACCCTCCGCGAACGGCTGTCAACGATGAACGCCGCAACGCGATGAATGATGCAATACTCCGATAGCCTTGTCATCCCGTATTCTAGATTCTCTTAATCTAGGTTCTTCTTCCTCCCCCTCCCCTTGACCCTTCCCGTCGCCTGCCGTAGCCTGGGAGCGATAGCGAGGGCATGCATGGAACGCGGATACGTACACGTCTACACCGGAGACGGCAAGGGAAAGACGACGGCGGCCTTGGGGCTCTGCGTCAGGGCCCTAGGGGCCGGCTTCTCCGTCTATATAGGTCAGTTCATCAAGGGCATGCGCTACTCGGAGATCAAGGCGCTCGAGACGCTCGCCGCCGCGCTGGGACCCGACAGGCTCGTAATCAGGCAGTACGGTCGCGGCTGCTTCATTAGGCGCGACCCCGAGCCGGCCGACGCGGCGGCGGCCTCCGCTGGCCTTGCCGAGGCTCGGGCAGCGCTCGAGTCGGGCCGCTACGGCCTCGTGATCCTGGACGAGCTCAACGTGGCGGTCAAGACGGGCGTGGTGAGCGAGGCCGACGCGCTGGCCCTCGTGGACGCCAGGCCCGAGGCCATCGAGCTCGTGGTGACCGGGCGCTACGCCACCGAGGCCATGCTGGCCAAGGCCGACCTCGTAACGGAGATGCGGCCCCTGCGCCACTACTACGAGAAGGGCATAGAGGCCAGGACGGGCATAGAGCGATGAGGCTGCCGCGCCTCGTCATAGGCGCCGCCTCGTCGGGCGCCGGCAAGACGAGCCTGACGCTGGGCCTCCTGGGCGCCTTGCGCGCCCGCGGCCTGGACGTCCGGCCGTTCAAGGTCGGTCCCGACTATATCGATTCCGGCCTCCATGCGCGGGTGACGGGGCGGCCGAGCCGCAACCTGGATCCGGCCCTGATGGGCCGGCGCGCTAGCCTGGCCAGCCTCGCGCGTAACGGCGCGGGCGGGGAAGTCGCCGTCATCGAGGGCGTCATGGGCTACTACGACGGCCTGCCGGCGAGCAGCGCCGACCTGGCGGCCCTCGTCCGCGCGCCCGCCGTACTAGCCATAGACGCCTCGGGCGCGGCGGAGTCCTGCGCCGCCACCGCCCTCGGGTTCCTTAGGTTCAGGCGGCGCTCTGGTATTGGCGCCTTCATACTTAACCGCGTCGCCGGAGCGTCTCATTACCGCATGGCCGCCGAGGCCGTGACCCGGAGGACGGGGCTCCCGGTGCTCGGGTACCTTGCTTCAGACCCGGCCCTGTCCCTGCCCGAGCGCCACCTGGGCCTGGCCGGCGACGCGGCGCGCTTCGACGAGGTGGCCGCAGGCCTGGCCAAGGCCGTAGCCGCCACCATCGACCTGGACGGCCTCCTAGCCCTGGCCGGGACGGCGCCCGAGCTGGCCGACGAGCTGGCCGCGCCCCTCGACGCGACGTCGGGGCCGCGCGCCGGGAGACCGCTGATCGCGGTGGCCCGGGACGAGGCCTTCTCGTTCTACTACGAGGACAACCTCGATACGCTCAAGGCCCTTGGAGCGGAGCTGGCCTTCTGGAGCCCCCTGCGCGACCCGGGACCGCCCGCCGGTAGCTCCGCCCTCTACCTGGGCGGCGGCTACCCCGAGCTCCACGCGGCCGCCCTGGCCGCCAACGCGCCGGCGCGGGCCGCCGTCAAGGCCGCCGCCCTGGCCGGCATGCCGCTGTACGCCGAGTGCGGCGGCTATCTCTACCTCCTCGAGAGCCTCTCAAGCATGGACGGAATCGACTACCCCGGTTGCGGCCTCTTCCCCGGCCGGGCCCGCATGGGCGCGCGCCTCGCCGCCTTAGGCTACCGCGACTGCCGTACCCTGGCGCCAGGCCTGGCCGGTCCCGCGGGGACGCGCCTCTCGGGCCACGTCTTTCACTACGCCTTTGTAGCGGGCGGCTCGACGCCAGTCGATGCTGGTCAGGACTGCGCGACCGTCACCGCGCCGGCCCTCAGCCTGGTCTCGCGGCGTCGCCCGGACGCCCCGCCGGCCTTGGAGGGCGCGGGGTACCGTAACGCCTTCGGCTCCTTCCTGCACGTCCACTTCGCCGCCAATCCCGCCCTGGCGCGGCGGCTCGTCGCCGCGGCCCGGGCCTACGCGCGGGAGGTCCCGGGCTCGTAGCTGAAGAGCTCGTCGACCTTGGTATCGAAGACGCGGGCGAGCTTAAAGCATAGTTCCACCGAGGGCACGTACTTGTGCTTCTCCAGGGCTATGATGGTCTGCCTCGTAACCCCGACGCGACCGGCAAGCTCTTCCTGGGTCAGGCGCGCGAGTACTCGCCGCTCGTAGACCTGGTTGCGTATCATCGGTCGCGCCTGTCCAGGTAGAGGGCCAGGGCGCCCCGGCCGAGCAGCAGGACCATCGATACGACCATAAGCGTCCGGCCGACCACCAAGGCCGGGGAGCCGCTCGGCGCGAGCGCGTTGAGCGAATAACCCGCCGCGACGCAGCCGAAGGTAGTAGCCTTGTAGCAGAGCACGGTCGCCCTCGCCTCGTTATGCTCGTCGCGCTCGTCGACGATAGGCCGTGCGGAGCCCGCGAGCCAACGCCGTCCGAGCAAGAAGGAGGCAAGGCCGGCGACGATAGCCGTAAGCAGGAAGGCCGTCGCCGGGATGCCCGGGTACGCCAGTCCGAGTATGACTGAAAGCGCCACGAAACTGCCCATCGCAGCGTAGAGCATGGTAAGGCGCTTGTTTCGGTAGTCCATTATCCTGTTCCTCCTGGCTTGGAGTGTACAACAAGATATTCTAAATGTCAAATATACTATACAAAATGTTAGACGGGAGCGACTCGGTTGATTCCCAAGGCGTCCGCTCTATGCTGACCTGACGCCTTGGGGACTCTCGAGAGCCCCGCTTACGTCCCCGCCGCCTTCTCCACGAGCTCTATGAGGAGGGGGACGAGCTGCTTCTTGCGGGACAGGACGTCCTTGAGCTCGAAGGCCCGCTCGTCCAGGCGCGGGAAGCGGAGCATGGCCAGGAAGTCCTTGTCGCCCTCCACGAAGAGGACGCTCGACAGCTCGGTGATGTCGGTGACCATGAGGGCGCAGAAGTAGTGCTCGTCGGCCTCGGCTATGGACCGCAGCTCGCGGGCTACCTCGTCGGCTCGCTCGAGTATCTCGTCGGGCGAGTGGACCTCGACCTGGCTGACGGTGAAGGATCGCTCTGCGGCGCTGTACTGCTTCATGTCCAGGCGCACGATCTCCGGCACGGGCTTCCTCGAGACGAGGCTCGCCGAGGCCATGATGTCGCGGCCGAAGGCCTCGATCTCCAGGTCGGCCAGGTTGGAAAGGTAGTCGGCCGCGTCGCGGTCGACCTCCGTCGTCGTGGCGGAGCGCAGGATGAGCGTGTCCGAGAGGATGCCGGCCAGGAGGAGGGCGGCCAGGGGCTTGGGAATGGGCACGCGCGACTCGCGGAACATGGAGGCGACTATGGTGCTCGTCGAGCCCACGACGCGGTTGATGAAGGTGATGGGGTAGCGGGTGCTGAAGGCCCCGATGCGGTGATGGTCTATCACCTCGAGGATGCGGTAGTGCTCGGCGCCCTCGACGGCCTGCCCCAGCTCGTTGTGGTCGACGAGGATCAGGCTGACGTTGGGCTCGCGTATCAGGTCTCCCTCGTCGAAGAGGCCCACGACGCGGCCGTCGTCGTCCAGGACGGGTACCGAGCGGCTCGGGCTGTCGGCCAGGGCCTCGCGGGCGCGGCGCAGGGTGTCGTGGCTGCGCACCGGCCTGATGGCCTCGTCGCCCATGGTCTCCACCGGGGTAGAGTATATGACGAGGAGGCTCGTGCTCGAGGTGTCGTAGGGCGAGACGAGGACGGAGACCTCGTTGGCCTCCGCCAGCTCCTTGAGCTCGCGCGAGAGGAGGGCCCCGTTGGTCACTATCATGGCCCGCACGCGGCGCTCTATGGCGTAGCGCTGGACGTCCACGCGGTCGCCCACGATGATGATGGCCGAGTCCACGGCCTCGGCGTCCAGGTGCCGCTTGAAGCTGTCGGTCTCGAGCGCCGCCACGAGGACGCGGGCGCGGAAGGGCTCGTCCGGCCTGAAGGCGCAGACCGTCTGGGCCTTGATGGTGGCCTGCAGGCGCCCGACGCTCGTGGGGATGACGGCCTTCTTGTGCGGATTGATCTTCTTGAGGATGTTCTGGGCGAAGGAACTGTAGTGGAGGAGGGCCCGGTAGCCTCCCGCCTCGTCCACGATGGGCAGGGCCTTCTGGCCCGACTTGTTCATGGTCGCCAGGGCGTCCCAGAGCGGCGTGCCCCTGTCCACGACGACGGCCTCGGGGCCCATGTAGTAATCGACCTTGGGCACGAGGTCGGGAAGGTAGAGGGGGAAGGGCAAGCCCAGGCGCTCGAAGACGTACTCGGCCTGGGGGCTCATCTTGCCCGCGCGAGCCGCTATGACGTTCCCGAGCCCGAGCTCTCGCTTCAGGTGGGCGTAGGCGGTGGCGGCCACGACCGAGTCGGTATCCGGGTTCTTGTGGCCGATGACGTAGACCGTATCGTTCATGGGCGGAGTGTACCCCGCCTTAGGGCTATGGTCAAAGGCCCTCCTCGGTCGCTATGCTAGCGCCCTATGATCAAGGTCTACGCCTTCCTCGGCAACCACGGCAGGGAGTACGCCGGCAACCGGCATAACGTCGCCTGGCTCTTCCTCGAGTCGCTCTCACTGTATCCTTCGCTACGCTGGCAGCGCGGCTTCAAGGGACGCTGGGCCCAGTACGACGGGCCGTCCGGCCGCTCGTGGTTCGTCTGCCCGGAGACCTACATGAACCTCTCGGGCGAGTCGGTGGCGGAGCTCGCGCGCTTCTACAAGGCCGAGCCCGCCGAGGTCCTGGCCGTGCACGACGAGCTGGAGCTGGGCTTCGGTTGGTTCGGCCTCAAGGCCGGCGGCGGCCTCGGCGGCCATAACGGCTTGCGCTCGCTCAAGGAGCGCCTGGGCACGGCCGACTACCAGCGACTGCGCCTCGGCATAGGCCGGCCGAGCCACGACGACGTGGCCGGCTACGTGCTGTCGGACTTCACGCGGCCTGAGCGGGAGGCCCTGGACTGCTCCGTCTTCCCGCGGGTGGAGAGGGCGCTGTCACTCTGCCTGGAACGCGGCTTCGACGAGGCCCTGGCGGCCTATCGCAAGGCTAACGCGTTAGCCGACTGAGGGCCCGCGGACCCGGGCCCCGGCGCCCGCCCCCGGCGGCCCTCGACCCCTACTGTATGAGCTTCTTGAGGATGCGATCGTCCTTCTTCCAGTCGGGCTGGACCCTGACCTTGAGCGACAGCCTGACCGGGTAGCCGAAGATACCCTCGAGCTCGACCTCGGCCTCCTCGCGGACGAGCCGTATCATCGAGCCCTTGGCCCCTATCAGTATGCCCTTCTGCGTCTCACGCTCCACGACCAGGTCGCCCTCGTAGACGAGAGTGCCGTCGTCGAGCATGTGGTGGGCGCTGTACTCCACGTAGACCGCGTGGGGTATCTCGTCGCGCGTGTGCAGGAAGACCTTCTCGCGTATGGTCTCCGCTATGCGGAAGACCGGCTCCTGGTCGGTGTAGAACTCGTTGGTGATCTT
>CAZNNA010000136.1:0-8575 GCA_964573825.1 uncultured Treponemataceae bacterium | reverse complement strand
TGGCGCGCTGGTGGTTCCGCTACGCCTCCGTCGCCGAGACCCTGGGAGACCCCGCCAAGGCCTTCGAGCTCTACGCCCGGGCCCTCAAGCTCAACCCCGGCATGGCCGAGGCCGTCGCGGGCCAGGCCCGCGTCAAGGCTCGCCCGTAGGATCGCCTCATAGAGGCGCCGCCTCATAGAGGCGCCGCTTCTAAAGCAGGCTTACGGGGTCGGGGTCTATCTCCACGTAGCAGCCCGAGGGCGCGACCCAATCGGCGAGCGCGGCAGCCAGGGCCGAGCGCGCGGGAGCGGGGTCGGCTGAACGCAGTATGACGTGCCGCCGCGCGTTGCCCGCCACCATGGCTATGGGGCACTCGGCGGGGCCTAGGATCTCCACGCCGCTGGCTACGCCCGCCGACGCGAGGCTCCCGGCCGCCCGCCCTACGCGCTCGGCTAGCTCTCGGGCCGCCCGCTCGGCCGCGGCCGGATTCTTGGAACGCAGAACCACCCTGAGCAGCCGCGCGTATGGCGGAAAGCCTAGCTCGCGTCGCACCGCCAGCTCGTCGGCGTAGAAGCCCTCGGCGTCGTGGGTCGCGGCCCTGGCCAGGACGGGGCTCGTGGGCCTATAGGTCTGCACTATGACCCGGCCGCCCTTGGTGAAGCGCCCGGCCCTGCCTGCCACCTGGGTGACGAGCCCGAAGGCCCGCTCGGCGGCGCGGAAGTCCGGCAGGTTGAGCGTGGTGTCCGCCAGCATGACGCCCACGAGCCGCACGCCCGGGAAGTTCAGGCCCTTGGCCACCATCTGGGTTCCCAGGAGCGCGTCTATCTTGCCGTCGCGGAAATCGTCCAGCGTCTTCTCCAGTACTCCCTTGCGGCTGGTCGCGTCGGCGTCCAGGCGGGCCACGCTCAGCTCGGGGAAGAGGCGGGCCGCCTCCTCGGCTATGCCCTCGGTGCCGAAGCCCGCCCAGCCCGTGTCCAGGGAACCGCAGGAGGGGCAGGCCGAGGGCGGCGGGGCCTGGTAGCCGCAGTAGTGGCAGACCAGGCGGCCCCGTTCCTTGTGGTAGGTGAGCCCCACCGAGCAGTGGCGGCACTTGAGCTCGGCGCCGCAGCTGCGGCAGCTCCAGAAGTAGGAGAAGCCGCGCCGGTTCAGGAAGAGTATGGACTGCCCGCCCTCGCGCTTGACCTGCCTGACCGCCTCCACGAGCCGGCGCGAGAAGGCGCCTTCCTCCGCGCGCATGTCGACGATGTCTATGGTCGGCATGTCGCCGCCCGCCAGGCGCCGCGATAGCGTTAGGCGCTCGAGTCCGCCCTCGGCCATGAGGCGCCAGGCCTCCACGCCGGGAGTGGCGGAGCCCATGACCAGGCGGGCGCCCTCGGCGGAGGCCCGCCTCATGGCCACCTGGCGGGCGTGGTAGCGCGGCGCGCTGCCCGCCTTGTACGAACCCTCGTGCTCCTCGTCCAGGACCACGAGTCCCAGGTTCCGTACCGGCGCGAAGACTGCGCTGCGCGCGCCTACCACCACCGTGGCCTCTCCCGATAGCACGCGCTTCCATTCGGCCAGGCGCTTGGGGGCCGTGAGCCCGGAGTGCATGACGGCGCAGCGCTCCCCGAAGCGGGCGGTGACCGCCTGGACCACCTGCCGCGTCAGCGCGATCTCCGGCACGAGGTATATGACGCCGCGGCCCTCGGCCAGGGTAGCCTCCGCGGCCTCCAGGAAGACCTCCGTCTTGCCGGTACCCGTTGGCCCGTAGAGGTACCAGCGCCCGGCGGGCCGCGACAGTATGCGCGCCAGGGCCGCCTCCTGCTCGGCCGAGGGCACGAGGGGCTTCTCGGCCATGCGAACGTCGTCGAAGGAGCCTGAGTCCTGGCTGCCGGCGGCCTTGGCGCGGCCCACGCGCTCGGCCGTAGGCGTCATGGCCGCCAGGGCCTCGCCCAGGGAGCAGAAGTACATGCCGGCTAGCCAGCGGGCCAGCTCCAGGGTGGCGGCGGTAACGAGGGGATCGGGGTCGACGAGGCGCAGGTAGGGCTTTATAAGGCTCGGGTCTATGTCGACGCCGTCGCTCCGGCCTACGACCCAGCCTACGGCCAGGCGCCTACCGAGCGAGGCCTCTACCCGCGAGCCTATCGGGGCGGTAACGCCCTCGGGCTCGCTATAGCTCCAGGGCCTATCGACGGGTACGTCGAAGACCACGGACACGTACGGGGACATCAGCGCCCTAGGCCGTCTATGACAGACTTGAGGAGCTTGAGGTCCTCCCAGGCGGGACGCTTGAGCGTCTCGTCGCGCAGGAGGGCGCTCGGGTGGTAGGTGGCCACCAGGGGGGCGCCCCGGAAGTCGTAGACGCGCCCGCGGAGGCGGCCTATGCCTTCCTTGGTCCCGAGGAGGGCCTGGGCGGGTATGCGGCCTACGGCTAGGAAGGCCTTGGGCCTGAGGAGGGCTATCTGCCTGTCCAGGAAGGGCATGCAGGCGGCCTGCTCGTCCGGGGCTGGGTCGCGGTTCTGGGGCGGCCGGCACTTCACGATGTTGCCTATGAAGCAGTTCGACTCGCGCGATAGGCCTATCGAGGCGAGCATCCTATCGAGGAGCTGCCCGGCCGGCCCCACGAAGGGTATGCCCGTCCTGTCCTCCTCGGAGCCCGGGCCCTCGCCTATGACCATGACGAGGGGAGAGGCCGGACCCTGGCCCGGTACCGAGCGGGCGCGTCCGGCGGCTAGCCTGCAGGCCATGCAGCGCGCCGCCTCGGCGACGACGGCCGCTAGGGTATCGTTATCCGGTATGCTGCCGGCTGCTCGCGGGATCCCGGGCCCTCCGGGCGCCGGTACGCCTGAAGCCGGCGAGCCTGCTGGAGCCTTTGCCTGGCGTTGCTCCTGCTCCGTCTCCTCCGAGGCGGCGAACTGCTCCGCGAACTCCGGTAGGGGGCGGCGGCTGCGGTAGCCGTCGGCGAGCGCGTCCTCCAAGAGGCCCAGCGCCTCGTAGACCGCCTTCCTGTCTTCGGTATCCATCTAGCCTCGCTCCGTCATGAGGGTGCGTAGCTCCAGCGTCAGGTCGCGTACCGTCCTGGCCGCGGAGCGCCCGAAGAGCTCGAACACGGCCCTGCCTACCCTCGGATCGGCGTCGCAGGCCGCCCGGAGCCGCGGCCCCGATAGCCGGAGTACCAGGCAATGCCCGCGCGCCTTCGCGGCTATATCGCGGAGGGCGCCGTCCAGGAAGGAGACGATGCCGAAGAGGCTGCCCGAGCGCAGCGCCAGGATTTCGCTGCTGGCTCCGCCGTCCAGCTGCTGCAGGCTTATCTCGACGACGCCGGAGACGACATAGAAGACGTCCGTCGAGGGGTCGTCCTGGGCGTAGAAGACGGTGCCGTCCGGGCAGCCTTCCAGGACCGACGCCGCGGCCAGGGCCTCGAGGCCGGCCTCGTCGAGCCCGGAGAGGCCGCGAATGCCGCCTATGATGTCTACGATGCCGCCTTCGCCAGCCATCACTCGTCCTTTCCCATTGCCGCGAGCCGCCTATCCGCCTCGCCGAAGCCGCGGATGGATAGGAAGTTAGTCACCAGGTCCGAGTTACCGAGCCGCGCCTTCTCGTCCTCGAGGAGCCTGCGCGCTATGGCCGCGTGCCGCAGCGCCCCGGCGGCCCCGCGGTCGCCCTCGCGCGTCAGTGTACTGGCGTAGTAGTAATAGAGTATCGCGTCCTTGTTCGGCAAGAGGAGGCCGGTGGCCAGCACGTAGGACGCCTCGGCCAGGAAGAATCTCGCCTCGTCCTCGTCGCCCCTGCCGAGCGCCAGCTGCACGAGGAGGAGCAGGGCCGTGAAGGTGGGGTAGTAGCACGAGTGCCTGAGCCCGAGCACCAGGGCCTCGCGCGCGAGCGACTCGGCCTTGCGCGCGTTGCCGGCCACGTAGTGGCAGAGCGCCAGGGTGCGCTGCGACTCCACCCTGTCGTAGTCGTTGCGTATCTTGTCGGCGTAGTACTCGGCGCGCATGAAGGCCTCGCGCGCGGCCTTCAGGTCGCCGAACAGCGTGGACGAGGCTGCGAGCATGGCCTGGGCCTGGGATACGCAGGAGTCGCTCAGCGCCCCGGCGTCCAGGAGGGCCCTTGCGGCCGGGGCCATGGCCTTGAAGTCGCAGAGCTGCCAGAGGATCTTGAGCCTGAGGTCCATGCCGAAGAAGGTCGTCACCGACAGGTAGTCGTCGTCGCCCGGGCGGGGGGCCGCGTCGAGCGCGTCCAGGGCGCCCCGGTAGTCGCCGGCCAGGAGCCGGCATTCCGCGCGGGCGCTGGCGTACTCGAAGTCGTCCCGGCCGGGTACGGCGGCCATCTGGTCCACTATGGCCGTGGCCTCCTCGAAGTTGTTGCGCTGGGCCTCCGCCAGGGCCATGTGCCTGAGCACGTTCTGCACGCTGCGCGCGGCCATGCCGGCGCGGCGGTAGTAGTAGAGCGCCTTCTGGCCGGTGAAGCGCGCCTTCTGGTAGGCCGACGACATGACGTTGTGGGCGCATATCATATGGTAGGCGAAGCCCATGCAGACGTCGTCGCGTTCGCTCACGGCTATGCGTAGCACGCGCTTGAGCTCCTCCTCCGCCTCAGCCATCTTGCCGGCGTTGAAGTGCAGGGCGCTCTTGGTGATGAGGAGCTGTACGGCGGTGTCCGGGGCGCTGCGGGCCAGGCGCTTGTAGAGCGGGTCTATGTAGGCCAGGTACTCGTAGCCGTAGTTGCGGGCAGGGTCGGTGCGTATGGCGTCGGCGGCCTCCGGCCAGCGCTCCGACTTCATGAGGTGGTGTATGAGGCGCAGGCGGTTCTTGGAGCGGTTCTCCAGCATGAGGTCGGCCACCACGCCGTGCAGTACCTTCTTGTTATGGTTGAGTATGCTGGCGTACAGCGCCTTCTTGAAGACGTCCAGCGCGAAGGCGTACTTCTCTCCCGATCGGGCCAGCACGCCGTCGCGCTCGAGCGCCTCCAGGGCACCGGGCACGATGGCCGGATCGCCGCCCGCCGCCTCGAAGACGCGCCCGGCCTCGCGCACGTCGAAGTTGAGCAGGAAGACCGACAGGGCCGCCGCCAGCTCGCGCACGTCGGGCCCGTAGCGGTCGAGGCTGGCCAGGAAGATGTTCTGGATGGTGCCCGGCAGGCTGGACAGGTCGCGGTGCTTGCGGGCGAAGAGGGCGTACTCGCGCACGAAGAGCGGGTTGCCGCCCGACTGTGCCACTACGGCCTCCAGGAGCCGCTCGGGAATATCGGCCCAATGGGCCCGGGCCAGGGCCCTGGCCTCGTCCTGCCTGAGCGGCGCCAGCCGCAGGGGCCGGAGCTCCGGAAAGGCGTCGCGCAGGGCCTGGCCCTGGTCTCGCCCCGCGAGGAGGGTAAAGGGCTTGCGGCGGCCGTTCTTGAGGTAGTAGGCCAGGAACTCCCGCGAGGCTCGGTCCATGGCCTGGGCGTTGTCCACGAAGACGAAGGCGGAGTAGACGGCCTTGGCGTGGCGGTCAAGCATGGCCGAGAATATGGAGAAGAGCGATAGGACTATGTCGGCGTCCGGGGCCTCGGAGCCCTCGGGCTCCAGGAGCGAAGCGAAGCGACGCGCGTGTACGGGCTCTATGCCGGCCTTGGCGGCCAGGGCGGCGGCCACCGCGTCGCTCCCCGAGGCCGGGTCGACGCCGAGGTACTCGAGCACCAGGTCCACGACGACGGCGTAGCGCATGGGGCGATACTTCTGGGCCCTGGCCACGAGGACGGGAGAGCCGAATTCCGGGAAGCGTTCCACCCGCTCGACCAGGGCGCGAGCCAGCCGCGACTTGCCTATGCCCGCCTCTCCTATGAGGAAGGCTCCGGCGGCCAGCGTGGGGTCGTGCCTGACGTAGAGGCGTAGGAGTTCCTCGAGTTCCTCCTGGCGGCCCACCAGGGGACCCTCGTCCCTCGATAGGGCCTGGGACGGGCCGACGAGGCGCCAGGCGGTCAATGGCTCGCTGGCGCCCTTGGCCTGGAGGCTGTCCGGGCCCTCGAACTCGTAGTCGCCCTCGCATCGCTCCTTGACCGCGTCGGACACCAGGACCCCGTCGACAGGGGCCGCGGACTGCAGGCGCTGGGCCATGGCCATGGGGTGTCCCGTGACCACCTTGTAGGCGCCCCGGTCTCCCGTGGCTATGAGGCCGGAGTGCACGCCTATGCGGAAGGCCAGGCGGGCGCCCTTGGGCGACAGCTCCTCCTCGAGGGCGCGGTTGCGCTCCAGGAAGGCCAGGGCCGATTCCAGGGCTCGCTGCGGGTCGTCCTCATGCAGCTCGGTCACGCCGAAGACCGCTACCAGTGCGTCGCCAATGTACTTCTCCACCACGCCGCCCCGGGCCACGATGATCTCCTCGAAGGCCCCGAAGACGCGGTTCATGAGGGCGTCCATCTCCTCCGGGTCCATGCGTTCCGACAGGCTCGTGAAGCCCTGGAGGTCGGCGAAGAGTATCGTGGCGTCGCGTCGCTCGCCCGACTTGATAGACGTGTTCTTAGGCATACTTCCCTCAGTCTAGCCTAAAAGCCCCGCGCGCGAAAGCGCCAGCGCCTCGGCGACGCGCAGGCCGTCCATGGCGGCCGACATGATGCCGCCCGCGTAGCCGGCTCCCTCGCCGCAGGGGTAGACGCCCTTAAGGGTCGAGCGCATGGCTCCGTCGCGGGTCATGCGCAGGGGCGAGGAGGTTCGCGTCTCGACGCCTACGAGGGCGGCCCCCGGCGCGTCGAAGCCGCGTATCCTGCGGCCGAAGGCCGGGAAGGCCTCGCGTAGGCCCTCTGCCGCGAAGGGAGGCAGGCAGGCCGCCAGGGAGGCGAGGGCCCAGGTACCCCTGACCGAGGGGGCCACGGCGCCGCCTCCCGAGCCGAGGCGCGGCGGCCCGCCCGCGAGGAAGCTGCCCAGGTCCTGGGCGGGCAGGGCCGAACGCCCGGGCGCCAGGCCCGCCGACTCGCGGGCGGCCTCCCAGGCCAGGCGCTCCCAGTGGCGCTGGAAGGCGGCGCCCGCCAGCGGGCTACCGGGCTCGCCCCAGGCCGCGTAGTCCTCCGGCCGCACCGCCACCACTATGGCGCTATTGGCGTTGGGCGCGTCGCGGGCGTAGTCGCTCATGCCGTTGCAGGCCGACAGGCCCGGTTCCGAGCTCGCGTCCACGACGTAGCCGCCCGGGCACATGCAGAAGGAGTAGACGCCCCGGCCGTCGGCGGCGCGGTGCGTGAGCTTGTAGTCGGCGGCGCCCAGGGCCGGATGGCTCCACGCGGCTCCGTACTGGGCCCGCGATATGGATTCCTGGGAATGCTCCACCCGGAGGCCAAGGGCGAAGGGCTTCTGCTCCATGGGCAGCCCGGCCTCGGCCAGCGCCGCGAAGGTGTCGCGCGCGCTATGGCCTACCGCTATGACGGCGTCTTCCGCGTCTATGGCCTCGCCGCCGGCCAGGCGAAGCCCCGCGAGCGCCCCGTTACGTACTACGAGCCCGTCGATCCGAGACCGGAAGCGTAGCTCGCCTCCCAGGGACTCTATGCGGCGCCTGAGCCCGGCCACTACCCGCACGAGATAGTCCGTGCCTATGTGCGGCTTGCCCGAGTAGAGTATCTCCGGGGGGGCGCCCGCGGCCACGAATTCCTCGAGGACGCGCCGGCCCCGGCCGCCCTCGTCCCCGACGCCGGTTGATAGCTTGCCGTCGGAGAAGGCCCCGGCCCCGCCCTCGCCGAACTGGGGATTGGACTCCGGGTCCAGCTCGCCGCCCGTCCAGAAGTCGGCGACCCTACGGCCGCGGGCCTCGATGGGCTCGCCCCGCTCGAGGAGGAGGGGGCGGTAGCCGGCTTCCGCGAGCATGAGGGCGCAGAAGAGCCCCGCGGGGCCGGCGCCTACGATGACCGGCCGCCTGCCGTCGGTTACGGGCTCCCTAGGTCCCGGGGCCGGGAAGCGATAGGGCTCGGCCGCCTCCTCGGCCTTGGCCTTGGGGCCGGGGCGCCTCGCCGGGCCTTCCAGCGACGCGCGTAGGGTATAGACGATGCGTATGTCCCGCTTGTCGCGGGCGTCGACGGAGCGGCGCGCCACCCCGAAGTCCCTGAGCTCGTCGGCCCGGACCCCGAGCTCCCTGGCGGCGCGGGCGCGCAGGGAGGCCTCGTCATGGTCCAGGGGAAAGGACAGGTCGCCTATGCGGTACGCTCGCATGCCTCAGGCCTCCGCCGAGATACGGCCGATGCGCTCGCGGCCTTCCGCTATGCGCCAGCCGTCGCGCGCGTTGAAGTAGAGGTACCAGCGCCCGTCGGCCTCGCGTAGGCGGCAGTCGCAGGCGTAGACGTGGGAGCGCGTCCAGCCCGGGCCCGGCGCCACGAGGGGTTCGGTACGGGCCTGTTCCCAGGCCAGGCCGTCTACCGAGCGGAGCGCGAAAATGGCCGAGCGGGAGCGCCCTCCCTCGTCGGAGTATATCTTGTTCTGGAGGCCGAGGTAGCCGTCGGACAGGCGTAGGACCTTCATGGAACCCGCGCCGAGCGCGCCGGGCAGGGGGTCGTCCTTAGGGTCCAGGACCGGGCTCGGCAGGGGCCTGAAGGGGCCGAGCGGGCCGGGGCCCTCGGCTACGCCTATGAAGCGCGGTTCGCAGAAGCCGCAATCCTCTAT
>CAZNNA010000135.1:0-8634 GCA_964573825.1 uncultured Treponemataceae bacterium | reverse complement strand
GCTCGTCGCGCGGCAGCTCGTCGAGATAGGCTTCCGCGTCCCGCGCCGGCCGCAGGAGCCCCGGATCGAGGAAGCCGAGCCAGCGACCGTCGGAGAAGGCCGTAGCCACGGCCTCCGGGTCGTAGCGAGCGGACAGCGCCTCGTCGCGCCGCGCGCGCTCGCGCAGGCCTTCCGCGGCCCGTCCATGCGAACCCGCCTTCCTGCGCGTGTCCACGATGAAAAGATACTCGGTGCTACCGGAGACGCGGCTGGCCGACTGCCGGCCGCCCCGGTAGGAGACGTGGTCCAGGGCGACGACCTCCAGGGAGCCGCGCGGCGCGAGCAGGTCGAGGAGCTCATCACCCGAGAGGAAGGCGTCGGCGTTCCAGCTGAACACGAGGTAGGCGGCGTCCGTCGCGTCGCGCAGCTCGGCCAGGGCGAGCGGCGACTCCTTCCTGACGCAGAAGCGCGAGCGGGTGGCCTTCCAGGACTCCGGTATGCCGGCCACGCTCGAGACGCCGGCCGAGGCGGCGCCCTCCAGGGGCGCGGGCCGCCCGTCCCAGCGCACCAGGGTGTTGAGGATATGGTAGTTGGAGCCGTACTGGTGCTGGTTGTAGGGCGGATCGAAGTAGGCCAGCTCGGCGCTTCGCCCGGATACGAAGCCTAGGACGTCGCAGCGGGTGACCTCGGCGGGCTCGCCGTCGCAGAGCACGGGCGCCTCGAGCTCCATGCGAGCCATGATACGGCCGAGCGCGTCGCCGCCGTGCCCGCCGAAGCCCCGATGGTAGGCCTTGACGACGCCCGAGGTGTTGGCGTGGGTCGCCGCCTCCAGGAGCAGCGCCCCAAGGCGCACGCGGCGCCTCGTCTCGCCCGGAGAGCCCGGCTCGCCAGGCGAGCCTGGCGAGCCCTCGGGGTAGTCCCGCTCCAGGCGATAGCGCACCCTGTCCAGGAAGCGCGCGTTCTCCGCCGTGTAGAAGAGGCGTTCCCGGCCGAGCAGCGGCGCCTCCGTCACGGCGGGAGCGTACCAGCGCGCCATGTACGGCTCGCCGTCGAAGTCGGCCGCGGGAAGCTCCCACAGGGCGTTCCACTCGGCCAGCGCGGCCAGGAGCCCCGCCCGGCCGCCGAAGGCGGCGTCGACATCGGCCGGCCGCAGGCCGAGCCAGACGCGGTTCAGGGCCTCGCTATAGGGTTCCCAGTCGTTGGCGGCCACGCGCATGCCCAGGGAGCGGGCCAGGCGCCCTACGGCCCCGGAACCCGAGAAGGCGTCGAGGAAACGCGGCGCGCTCATTCCCATGGTAAGGCGCTCGAGCACCGCCCGGTAGCGCGGCAGGAGGGCCCGCTTGTTCCCTAGGTAGGGTATGAGCTGCGACGAGCAGTAGCCCTCGGGACCGGGCAGGCGGGCCTCGCGTCCGTCCCCGGCCCGGGGACTAGGGCTCATAGCGGGCCATGCTCGTGTCGGTCTCGAAGACCTCCACGGCGCTGAGCGGTAGCGTCCCGTCGATCCGGAGCATCTCGGCGAATACGAAACGGGCTATGCGCTCGGCGCTCGGCGAATCATGGAAGGCCGGGTTCTCGTTGAGGCAGCTATGATCCAGGGTCTCGCAGACGGCGCGCAGGCAGCCCTTGAGCACGCCGAAGTCGACGAGCATGCCAGCCGCGTCGAGATCCTCGCCCTTAGCGTAGGCCCTGACGAGGTAGTTATGGCCATGCAGGCGCTCGCACTTGCCGTGATACTGGGTAAGGAAATGGGCCGCGGCGAAGCTCGCCTCTACGCGTACGGTGAACATTGCAACTCCTCGATCCTATCGGTGGGACCGTAGAATAGCATCGAGCCCACCGTATTGCGCAAGCGCCCCCGCCGGCGCTACCATCGGCCGATGAGCGCGATATTCAGGGACATCGTCCCCCTAGCGGCCCGGGCCTCCGTACGGGGGAACGCCGAGGTCGCCGTCACCGGCCTGGCCTACGACTCCAGGGAGGTGCGCCCGGGCTACGCCTTCTTCGCCTTCCCCGGCCTGCACGCCGACGGCCACGACTACGTGGCCAAGGCCCTGGCCGCCGGGGCCGTAGCCGTGGTCCACGAGCGTCCCCTGGGCGTAGAGGCCCCGGGCGTCGCCTACCTGCGCGTCGACGACGCGCGCCTGGCCATGTCGCCCATGGCCGCGGCCTTCCAGGGCCGCCCCTCCGAGCGCATGGTGGTCATAGGCGTCACCGGCACCGAGGGCAAGAGCACCACGGTATGGCTCATCCACCGCCTCCTCGACCTGGCCGGTAGGAAGACCGGCTTCTTCTCCACCGTGGAGTACCGCGTGGGCGAGCGGGTGGAGCCCAACCCCAAGCACCAGACCACCCCGGAGGCCACGACGGTCCAGGAGCACCTGGCCCGCATGGCCGCCTCGGGCTTCGAGTACGCCGTGGTCGAGTCGTCGTCCCACGGGCTATCGGCCCGTACCGGCCGACTCGCCGACGTGGCCTTCGACGTGGGCGTCATGACCAACGTGCGGCACGAGCACCTGGAATTCCACGGGACCTGGGAGCGCTACCGCGACGACAAGGCCAACCTCTTCAGGGCCCTGGACGCGCGCGATCACCGCAAGATCGTGGGCGGGCGCTCCGTCGAGGCGCCGTCCTTCGGCGTCGCCTGCGCCGACGACCCGAGCGCCGCCTACTTCGCGAGCGTCACCGAGAAGACTACCTACACCTACTCGATGCTCGGTACCGAGGCCGACCTCATGGCCCGGGACATCCAGGTCGACGAGCGAGGCGCCTCCTTTACCGTGGCCGATCGCGCGGGTACCGTGGGCCGGGCCCGCATAGAGCTACCCGGCGCCTTTAACGTGGAGAACACCCTGGCAACCCTCCTCGTCGTCTCACGGGTCGCGGGAATACCGATGGGCGAGCTCCTTCCCCTCCTGCCGCGACTCGAACCCGTGCGCGGGCGCATGACGCGCGTCGACCGAGGACAGCCCTTCGAGCTCCTGGTCGACTACGCGCACACCCCCTCGTCCTTCGAGGCCATCCTGCCCTCCATACGGGAGCGCGTGAAGGGCTCGCTCGTCTGCGTCTTCGGCTCCGGCGGCGAGCGCGACGTCAAGAAGCGCCCGGAGCAGGGGCGCATCGCCTCCCGCTACTGCGACGTCGTCGTCCTGGCCGACGAGGATCCCCGCGGCGAGGACCCCATGGCCCTGCTCGAGGACATAGCGGCGGGCTGCGAGGGCCTCGCGCGCGGCAAGGGACTCCTCCTCATACCGGACCGGAGGGCCGCCATCCGGGCCGCCATAGCCGGGCGCGGGGCGGGAGCCGCCGGGCTCCGCGGGGGGAAGGCCCACGACAACACCATCGACGCCGCCGCGGGCGCCAGGCCCGGGGCCGCGCGGGCCGCGGCCGCGCCCGCGCTCGCGGAACTCGGCTACGCGAGCGCGACCGGCAAGGCGATTAAGGAACGTACATGAAGATAGCAATCCTCTACGGCGGGCGCTCGGGCGAGCACGACGTCTCCCTCATGTCGGCGGCCAGCATCGTGCGCCACCTGGACCGCGGGCACTCCGTGCGGCTCATCGGCGTGACCAAGGACGGCGCCTGGCGCCTCCAGCCCGACCGCGTGCTCGACGCCTGCCGGGAGGGCTCGGGGCCGCTCGAGCTCAAGGCCGACGCCCCTCAGGTACTCGTCGTACCCGGCCAGGGGCTCATGGCCTCGGGGGCCCGCGGCTCGGCCAACCTCGCCGTCGACGTCGTGTTCCCGGTACTGCACGGCACCTTCGGCGAGGACGGCACCGTGCAGGGGCTCCTCGAGTGCGCGGGCCTGGCCTACGTGGGCGCCGACGTCTTCGGGAGCGCGCTCTGCATGGACAAGGAGCGCGCCAAGGCCCTCTGGGCGTCGGCGGGCCTTCCCGTCGTCCCCTACGTAACGGCCTACCCCTCCGACCTCGCGGCCATAGACGCCCTGGCCGACCGGATCGGCCGTGAGCTGTCCTGGCCGGCCTTCGTCAAGCCCGCCCGCTGCGGCTCGAGCGTAGGCGCCTCCAAGGTCGCCTCCCGCGCCGAGCTCAAGTCGGCCCTCGCCGCCGCCCTCGAGTTCGACACCAAGGCCCTCGTCGAGCCCTTCGTCGCCGCCCGCGAGATAGAGTGCTCGGTCCTCGGTAACGCCGAGCCCCGGGCCTTCCCCCCCGGCGAGCTCGTGCCGTCCCACGAATTCTACGACTACGAGGCCAAGTACATAGACCCGGACGGCGCCAGGCTCCTCGTCCCCGCCCCGCTGGACGAGGCCCTGGCGGAACGCGTCAAGTCCACGGCCGTAGCGGCCTACCGCGCCGCCGGCATAAGCGGCATGGCCCGCGTGGACTTCTTCCTGGACAAGGCCTCGGGCCGGCTCCTCCTCAACGAGGCCAACACCATACCCGGCTTCACCCCCATCTCCATGTACCCCATGATGTGCGAGGAGGGCGGCCTACCCTACGCCGAGCTCATCGACGAGCTCCTGCGCCTGGCCGTCGAGCGCAAGGCCGAGAGGGAGGCGTTGAGGTACGAGAGGTGAGGTAGATGGAGGGAGAACGTACAAGAACCGAACAGCTTTAAACAACCGGCCTATAAGAGTATGGTAATAGCATTGTTGAAGCAGTATAGTATTCCTAACAGGGAGCGTTACTATGCGACAAGTACTGATATACCCAGGGGAATCTGGATACTTCGTGGCAGAATGTCCCAGCCTGCCGGGCTGTATATCGCAGGGATTGACCAAAGAGGAAGCAATCGAGAACGTAAAGGAAGCGATAGCCGCTTATTCCGATGCGCTTGAGGAACAGGGGCTTCCCTTGCCTCTAGAAACGTTTGATGCGTTACTCGTTGCCATATGAGCAAGCTACCTCGTATATCGGGGCGGCAAGCGGTCTCTGTACTAAAAAAAGCTAGGTTTTGAGGAAATACGCCAGAAGGGAAGCCATATAGTCCTTAGAAGACGTGATCCTTTTTCACAACTAGTTGTACCAGACCATAAAGAGCTAGATACTGGTACTCTCAGGGCACTTATCCGCCAAGCAGATCGTCCAATCGAAGCATTCATTAAAAAGCTATAGAATATTTGCACCCGAAAGAATCACTCCTACTGGCAGTAGCGGTAGAGGTCGAGGAAGTAGCCGAAGACCCAGCCCTCCTGGCCGCCCTGGAGCCGCACCTTGGTCCAGATGCCCCCCGGAGAGCGAGGGCGACGAGCGCATGCGAACCTGGTCGTCGTTCACCGAGGCGGGGATGGCTATCTCGCCCGGCCTCGCCGCCGGCCTCGAGGAATCGGCGGATCGTCCCGCCAGGCCGCAGGATACTGTCCGAAGTCGATCTGGGCCTGCCTGCCGTAGGGAAGCGGCTCGACGGGCCGGTACTCCCGACCCTTGCCCTTCCCGACGAGCCCCGCTGCCTTGAGATAGGCCAGATAGTTGCGCAGGGTACGCTCCGACCCGGGGAGCTCGCCGTGCCTCTCGCGGAGGTAATCGTAGACCGCCGAGGCATAGACGACCCGGCCTTCGTGATTGCGGTAGATATCGAGGATCTCCTCGCGGCGGGCCTCGAAGCCCTTGCCGCGTTCCGCCATCCGGTCGAGATAGCGGAGGAACTCTTCCTTGTCCATGCGGAAGTATTTTCGCACGGTTTTCCGGTCCCGGCCAAGCTTGACCGCGACCGCCGACACCGTGAGTCCCTGCCGTTGAGCCTGCTTTACTGCCATGTACTGCTTCATGGTGATCATGTTCCATACCGCCCACCTGTTAGCGTATCGGTATGGCCCCAGGGTGGGGAATTCTACTTGCCAACCACTGGGGAATTCAGATTACCATTTCCACCGCATGCTGCCACCCGGGTATTCTATTGTTTGGAGCTTTACGAAGCCTAATCCGAGATAAACATACATAAACCCTTGACCTTGATCGCGATATCAAACAGTGCTATCATAACCCTGTGAACAGCAAGCAAAAGAGGACACTCACGGCTATCTTCACTGATCCCGTCAAATCAAGCATCCTCTGGGCCGATGTGGAATCGCTTTTGCTGTCGTTGGGATCGGACAAGAAGGAGGGCGCAGGCTCGAGGGTAGGTTTTTGCCTCAACGGTATCGATCTCGTCGTACACCGGCCACACCCTCAAAAAGAGACCGACAAGGGAGCCGTCAAATCGGTTCGCAAGTTCCTGACCAATGCGGGGGTAAAGCCATGAAATACAAGGGATATACTGGAGTCGTTGAGTTTGACGAAGAGGCTAAAATCTTCCATGGGGAGGTGCTGGGACTTCGGGACGTTATCACCTTTCAAGGAACTTCGGTTGAAGAGTTGGAGACAGCCATGGCCGAGTCCGTGGATTTTTACCTACATTGGTGCGCTGAGCGCAACAAAGAACCGGAGAAA
The DNA here is from genome assembly GCA_964573825.1 of uncultured Treponemataceae bacterium. Classification (GTDB taxonomy): domain Bacteria; phylum Spirochaetota; class Spirochaetia; order Treponematales; family UBA12059; genus SZUA-370. Next base: position 2,269 of record CAZNNA010000135.1, on the reverse strand, counting down.
CCATTCTCTGGCAAACTTCTGATCCGTACTTCTCCCGAGCTTCACAGTCGCGCCGCTATCGCCGCTGCACGTATCGGGCTTTCGCTGAATAAGTACGTCGAGAAAGCTATCGAAGACGAAACCAAGCACGTCTTAGCGTAAGATGGATTAGAAGCTAAGGCCATGGAAGAGTGGCTACCTTGTAGCATTGGCTCAGCGCAACGAGTAATCATACTGCACGATCGCCGTCTGGCGCGGCGATCGCTCAGGCTGGGCCCGTATCGCCGTCGTGGCGGCGATACGTGGCATTGTATTCAACCGGACGAGCTTCGCTCGCCGGTTAATCCCGTTTGGGATAGTCGTACCGAGGATGGTCAGACATACGGTCTGACCGTTGCGCGGTACTTTCGCATATTCTTGGCGCCTCGCGCCGACATCCCCGCATGCTGCCACCCAGGTATTCTATCTTGCGGGGAGCGGAAGTAAAGCGCGGCGCGACCTTGGCTCTCTGCGAAACCTCCTTGCATCGCGCGCATGGACGCGCGCCTCTGATGCCCGTCGGTTCCACCGACGGATACGTCATGGATGACGATGCGGGGTACTCGCTTGGGATCCCTGGCGCGGGAATACTAAGCCTACTAAATACTGGGATTGCTTGATCGCTATATTATAAAATCAGGTTTCTAGGATTACTTGTAGCATAGCCATGCCTGTTTTTCACTAAACCCGCAAGAGCGTCTCGGTCTTGCACGAATCCTTGCCATCCTTGGGATAGACGCGGAGTTCGAGTCCCATCCCGATCCCTTCAAGATACTCGATGAGGGTGGAGATCTTCATATCCTTGCGACGTTCGAGCTTGGAGATAGAGGTCTGACTGAAAGCCGCGATGTCCGTCTGCTTTATTCCTCGACGCTCACGGAGTTCTGCAAGCCTAATGGAGAGAATCTCGCGCTCGGCCTCTGCGCGGGCGCGGTGGATATGCTCCGGCGTCATCGAGGCCTCCATAGCCTTGACCGCGTTCTTGACGATAGCCATAGGTCCCCCCTAGCGCCTATAGCGCTTGATAAGCCTCTCGTTGGACCTTCAGCATGCCAACCTTACAACCTTGGATGACCTTATCAAGGCGAATAGCCAGGCTTATTTATACACTTCCCGACGATTCCCGATCTTGAGCACATAGACCACGACCTTATCGTCCTGGATGCTACACACGAGCCGCCAGTCGCCGACCCGGTACTTCCAGAACTCGCCGAGCGTTGATCCCGTGAGCGCCTCGCCGATACTCCTCGGGTCGTCCAGGGGAGCGACTCGCTCGGAAAGAAACCGGACGATCCGGCTCGCGACCTGTCGGTCGAGTTTCCCGATGCTTTTCCTGGCTCCCTCTGCGAGCTCAATCTTCCAGGCCAAGGTCGTTCCTTACCTCGTCGAGCGTATAGGTCCGGGCTCCGGCCCTGATGGCGCGGAGTTCCTCTTCCGCGAGGTAGAGATCCTCGAGGTCATCTATATGCTTGATCACGGCTTCTCGGACATAGTAGGTCTTGGTTCTGCCGGTTCGGCGGGCCAAGTTGTCGAGTCTCGCTTCCACCTCGGCTGGCATCCTGACGGCTATCATGCGCGCCTCCTTGATATACACATATATCATACTGCGCTGTACCCGGAATGTCCAGATAATGAGAGTCAACGGGCAGTAACCAAGCCTGGCATCTAGACGTTACCGTCGTCACGACGGCGAACAACCTCAAGGCCTACGTCCAGATACTCCTCGATAACTTCTCGCGCAGGATCATCGCCTGGAAAGCATCGACCGAGGTCTCTGGCATCAATACCGCCGACGTGACGTCCTCCAACTCGATGATAGAAGCCGTCAATAAGATACTCAAGTATCGTTACTTATTTAGAACGTCAATTCCCGACCTCGAGCGTCTCCAAGACGCCGTATCGAGCGCCGTGAACGACTACAACGCCCGCCCGCACTACGCCTTACGAGGTCTTACACCGGATGAGGCGTACCGCGGAGAAACGTTCGACGAGGCCGGATACCGCCTGAGCCTTGAGCTTGCCCGTCAGCATCGGCTTAGCGCCAACCGTTCCGAGCCCCATCCATGCCATCCGTGGGTTGACGCGGTAGTAGAGATTAGCGAAGCCACCCCCATGGAGAAGAGCCTATGAGCATACGCTCTGACGTAAGGCCCGAACGAGGAAAACATCCCATTCGAAGTCCCTATGAGAACTTCCCAACCCTGGTTCATCCCGTAGTCAAAGATCACGCCGAGCTCTTGTTCGCTATTGC
>CAZNNA010000134.1:0-8768 GCA_964573825.1 uncultured Treponemataceae bacterium | reverse complement strand
CGCTCGCCACGAGGAGGACGCTGGCGAACGGCGGCAGCATGATGCCGAGGAAGGCGGCCGCGTAGCCCTTGGCTCCGGCGACGCGGCGACCGACGAAGGTCGCGGCGTTGAGCGCGAGGGGGCCGGGCACGCTCTGGGCCGCGGCGAAGAGATCGTAGAACTCGTTCTCCGATAGCCAGCCGCGCCTCTCGACGGCTCGCTGTATGACCGGGACCATGACGTAACCGCCGCCTATGGTGAGAGCCGAAATGCCGAAGAATTGCCGGAAGATCTCGAAGAACCCTGGGCCCGGCTTGCCGGTAGTCTCGCTCAAGGGCATGCTGCTTGCGCTCCGCCTATTATGGAATTTGTAGTATGCTCAGACTCTTGAGGTGAAAATCGAAGAACGGCACGCGGGAAGTAGGGTCGTCTCGGGTACAGGCATCGGGTTAGGTTGACGACGGGCCGGGGAAGCACAGCGGCGTGCCATTCTTCGTGGGCGTAGTATGCCAGAAGAGTCTTTGTTCGTCTATCCCCTGAATGGACTCTTTGGAGTTTGTTTTGAGATTGCGCCAAAATATTCATAATGCGGATATGTCTACCGTATCGTGTATGGCGCATTCTATTCCGTGTCGTAGGTAATACACGAAGGCGCTCGCGGGTAGCGAGAACATGGACTCCGCCGCGTCCCGGTACAGCGATAGCTGGAAGCCATGCCTGGCCGGCTCCATGCGGGCGTCGGTCTTGAAGTCGACCACGACGAGGCCGGTATCGTCGCCGTAGAGCAGGTCCATGCTTCCGGATAGTATGGCCGGGCCGCCGGGCGACTCTCCTCGCCAGACGAACGGGTATTCAACCTCGAAGACGGCGCCCGCCCGGCCCTCTAGGCGCGCTCGGCGCGCCGCCGCGGCCCGGCGCCCGCGATCGGAGGAGAGGAAGGCCTCGGCCAGGGCCAGGGCCTCGGCGTAGCTTCGCTCGCGCTCGGCGGCCCCGAGGGCCTCGAGGGCCTTGGCCAGGGGCGGATCGAGCCCGGGCCGTTCCCCGGGGCGTTCGAGGAGAGCCTCGACGAGGCGGTGGCAGAGGGTACCGAAGTCCGCCTCGGCCAGGCCCTTGGCGCCCTCCGCGGGGCTCCCTGGCGCGCTGGCGGCGAGCGGGGCGGCGCCCGGGCCGAGGAATCTTTCCTCGGCCAGCGACTCGAGGTAGGCCGCCGCCGCGGTGACCGACCAGCGGGCGCGTCGGCCTAGCACGGGGAAGGGGTCAGCCGCCGCCGTCGCCCGCGCCTTCTCCCGGCCGTCCTCGGCGGCCTGGGCCGCGAGCCGCGCGTAGTCGGCCTTATCGCGCCGGGGCACGTACTCGACGCGGAGGAGGTCCGGCGCGTCCTCCGGTCGATCGGACTGGAAGTCGTCGTCGCCCTGGCTCGTCGGCCCTAGCCATGGCCAGGCCGCGAGGAGGAGCCCCCGGAAGCTGCGTCGGGCGGGGTCGGCGCTACGAGGAACCTTGCCGACGAGGTACAGCCTCGATATGGCCCGGGTGCAGGCGACGTAGAACAGCCTGGCGGTCTCCGCGAGGGTCTCGTCCATGGCCTCCGCGCCCTCGCCGCGCTCGAGCGTTCGCAGCTCCGCCTCCAGGTCCGCTATCGCGTCGACGGCGGCGCCTGCCTCGTCGTCCCAGAGCCTGAGCGAGGGGCCGAAGCGCCGGGTATCCGAGAGGGCCGAGGATCGCCGGTCGCTGCCCCTGGACTCGAGGTCCGGTAGGATGACCACGGGGAACTCGAGGCCCTTGCTCGCGTGGACGGTCATGACGGAGACGCCTCGGGAGCTCTCGCGGAGGGCCGCCTCGTCGAAGCGTCCCACGTCGCCTATGCGGCCTTCAAGGTCGGCCACCAGGTCGACGAGCCGCTCGCCGCGATCGTCGGCCGCGGCCGCCATGGACCAGGCGTAGTCGAAGTGCTCGAGGAAGGCCGCCTGCGAGCCGTCCTTGAGGACGTTCCAGCGCAGGCCCCGGTCGTACCAGATATGCTCGACGAGGCGCCTGTGCGGCTCGCGGTCGGCCATGGCCCGGAGCTCGGACCAGGTCCGGCCGGCCGCGGCCAAGCGGGCCTCGTCATCGGGCGACAGGCCGGCCGGCGCCCGTCCGAAGGGGTTAAGGGCTGCGGCCTCGCTCGGGCCGGGCGAGGCCGGCGGAGCTGCGTCCCGGTCGGCCGCCGAGTCGGCCGCCGACTCGGCGAGCACCGCGAAGGCGCCGTCGTCGGACAGGCGCGCGAGGGGGCCTCGGAGCGCCGTCGCCAGGGCGAGCCTGTCGTCGGGGTAGACTACGAGGCGCAGCATGGCGTAGAGGTCGCCGACTATGGACTCGGCGTAGAGCCCGGCCGTCGAGGTAGCCGTGTAGGGTACGCCGAGCAGGCGCAGGTAGCGCTCGACCTTGTTCTGGCTGGCGGTGGAGCGGAAGAGTACGGCTATGTCGTCGTAGCCGCAAGGACGGGCTATCTTCCTGCCGTCGGCGCCCTTGCCGGTTACCGGCTCGCCCGAGGCCACGAGATCGCGTATGAGCTCGGCTACGCGCCAGGCCTCCGCCTCGTCGGAGGGCAGCGCCTCGTCGTCCTCGGGCTCGTTGGATTCCAGGTAGGTAACCGTCGGTCTTGCGCCCTCGGTGGGCGGGCCCGAGCCTAGCGGCTCGAAGCGCGCCTCGTAGTCGCGGGCCGCCCCGTCGTCGGGGGCGGGTAGTATCCGGCCGAAGGTGTCGTTGAAGAAGCCTATGAGCCCGGGCTCCGAGCGCCAGTTGACCGAGAGGCTGTGCGCCCCGAGGCCGCCCGGCGCGCGGGATAGCTCGGCCGCCAGGCCGCGGAAGACGGTGACGTCGGCGCCTCGGAAGGCGTAGATGCTCTGCTTCTCGTCGCCCACGAAGAAGAGGATTCCCGGTTCCAGCGACTCGGGGCCGACCCTGGCCGGGCGGTCGGGGGCCACGAGGTCGCGGCGCTCGGCCAGGCAATAGAGCACGCGCTTCTGGAGCTCGTTGTCGTCCTGGAACTCGTCCACCATGATGGCGTCGTAGCGCGACTTGTACCAGTCGCGGAGCGAAAGGTCGGTCTCCAGGGTCGCCAGGGCCAGGGAGGCTACGTCGGAAAAGGAGAGCGTGCCAGAGGCGGCCCGCGCCTCGGCGGCGCGCTCGAGGAAGCCTCGGAGCGTCTCTACGGCTCCCCGGCGCCGCTCGTCGCCCAGGGCCCGGGCCGCGAGCGAGGCTATGCGCGCGAGGGGCCGCGCCTCCTTGCCCGCCGCGTTGTAGTAGGCCGCCGCCGACGCCTGACCCGAGGCGAGCCTGAGGCGCCCCAGGGCGTCATAGGCCGCGCGGGCGGCCCGGAGCGCCTCCCCGTCGCCGGCATCGGGCGGGGCGGGCGGGAAGGCCGCCGCGGCCTCGAGCCAAGGCAGGGCGCTCTTACCTGAACCGGGATCCATGCCGAGGCCGGCCGCGAGCAGGTCGCGCAGGCGCTCGTGGGCGTCGGCTAGGGCCTCCGAGAGTCGGCGTTCCTGGAGATCGGCGTCGAGGCGCCTATCGGCGGCTACGAGCCCCTCGCGTCCCCCCGCGAAGCCCGCGAGGTCGGCTGTAGCCCGCTCGAAGCCGACGGCGGCCAGGAAACCGGCCGTCGCCGGATCGCCTCGCCTCTCGAGGAGGTAGTCGAGGGCCAAGGCCCTGAGGCCGGGTTCGTCCGGGGAAGGGTCGACGGCGAAGTCGGGCGCTATGCCCCAGCGGGCGCATCCGGCGCGCGCCGCCTCCGAGCAGAAGGCGTCCAGGGTGGATACCCGCGAGGCGGGAAAGGCCTCGAGGGCGCGCGCGAAGTCGGGGTCGTCCTCGGCGCAGGCGGCCAGCATGGCCCGTATGCGCTCGCTCATCTCCGCCGCCGCCTTCTTGGTGAAGGTCATGCATAGGATGCGCTCAGGCGGTATGCGTCGTTCCTTGACCAGGTAGAGGTAGCGTACGGCGAGTACGCGGGTCTTGCCCGAGCCCGCGCCGGCCGACACGACGGCCGAGCGGGTCTCCCGAACGGCGGGTAGCTGCCGCTCGGGATCGAGCCCGCCTAGCAGTTCGTTCCAGTACACCATGTCACCTCACCGCGTAGCGCGCCCGGCAGACGGGGCGCAGGTCGCATTCGGCGCAGACTCGTTCCCGGTCGCGCGTCGCCGGTATGAAGACCGTTCCGGTCTCTAGTAGCCTAGCCGTCGCCCGGGCGGCGGCCTCGACGGCGGGCCGTAGGAGCCGTCGCTCATCTTCCGACAAGGCCGGCTTAGCCTTGTCGGGGCCGAAGACCAGGCAGAGGCTCGACCCCTTGCCGTCGTATCCTTCGATGGACAGGTAGGAGGCGGCCTCGGGCCTTAGGCCCGCGTCCTCAGCCAGTATGGCGTAGACGGGGATCTGCAGCTCCTCGAGGCTCCCGTCCCCAAGCGGTGCGAGCGAGGCCTTGGAAGGGACGCGTCGCTTCTTATAGTCGAATATGCGGACGAGGCGGCCTCCGTCGTCGTCCTCGCGCTCGCAGACGAGGTCGGGTCGGCCCCTGAGTTCCAGGCTCCCGTCAGCGAGGAGCGTCTTGAGCTCCTCGTCGTCTACGAAGAGGGGCGTGGAGCCGTCGGCCGCCTGGGTCAGGACGGCCGCGGCCCGGGCGAAGGCCCGCGAGAGGGCCGGGCCCTGGGCCGCTACGAGGGCTGCCGCGACGGGGCCCTCGCGGGCGGCTAGGCTGCCGAGCGTCGCCTCCCTGGCGGCCTTGGCCGCCTCCGCCGAGGGCCTGGCCGACTCGCCCGAGGCCTCCGGCCAGACGAAGCATAGCCCGTCGCGCGCCATGGGGCCTAGGAGCCGCTCGAAGGCGTCGTGGTAGAGGCTACCGAGCAGCAGGTTGTCTATGAAGGAGAGCCCCGATTCCACGGGCTCTAGCCTAAGGACCCTGCGGTAGACGCGCCTGAAGGCGCAGGTCGAGTACTCGTCCATGGAGGTCGAGGTAAGGCTCGGCCGCCCGTCGCGATACTCGAAGGCCCTGACGGCCTCGGCTACGGCGGGCCCCAGGCGGGCCGGGGCCTCGGGGACCCCCGAGCTCCAGTCGCGGCCCTTGGCGGGGAAGACCGTGGTCAGGGCCGCTTGCGCCGAGGCCGCCTCGAGCGGGAAGACGCGCCCGGGCACCAGGCCCTCGGCCTCGAGGCTCGGTGGCCAGGTCGCTCGGTCGTAGGCGAGCCCGGGCTTGGCCCGTAGCGCCGGATGGGGAGGCCGAACTCCGTCGGGGCCGTCCTCGGAATAGCTTAAGAAGGTATCCCCGCCTGAGATGGAGAGGAGGCGCACGAGGCCGGCAGAGAAGTCCCGGTCGCCGGCGCCAAGGCGCTCGCGTTCGTCGGCCCGCAGGAAGGACAGGGGGCGGGCGGCGGCCTCCGCGGCTCCTTGGCAGAGGTTGATGACGTAGTGGACGGCCGGCATGGCGCCCGCGGCCACCGGGAAGCGGTAGACCGGCACGCCGCCCGAGTCGGGCACCGCCAGGTAGCGCGTGTCCTCGAGCATGGCCCTGAACGCCTCGGCGGCGCCGGGCGCCTCGTCGCCCGGCAGGCCCGCGGCCTCGGCCGCCTCGGTCAGCTCGTCGAGCACGGCGATGCAGCGCGCAAGCTCGTCGTCCTGGCGCGGCGACCAGCGCTCCTCGTCGAGGAAGGCGCGCCTGAACGCGTCGAAGGCTACGCGGAGCGAGCGGAAGCCGGGAGCCCCGGTGACTCGCCGGGCCGCGGTCTTGAGGCCCCGGTAGAGCCTGCGCGCCTCCTCGTCGGCGGCCAGGGTCGCCTCCCAGGGGTCGGGGCCGCCGGGGAGGCGAGCCACGACATGCCGGGCTATCACTCTACCGAGGAGCCTCCTGGCGGCTTCCGGTTCCTTCCAAGGGCGCGAGGCGTCGAGGAGGAGGCGGCGGAGCGCGTCGAAGGGCATGCGGTCGCCCGCGAGCGCCAGGATATCGGAGAGCAGGCGACCTCCGGTCCCGTCGGCCAGCGGGGCTCCTTCCCTCACGTCTAGCCTGACGCCCGCTACCCTTGCCTCGCGCTCCAGTACGGGCAGGGCGGCGTCGGGAGCGGCCACGCTTATCATCATCGAGGCCGGGTCCTCGCCGGCCCCTACTCGCCTGCGTATATCGACGAGCATGGCCCGGACCTCCTCCACGACGGTGCCGTGGCGGCTCGCCGGGACCGGTTCCGAGCCTAGCGATGCCGCGAGGATGAGTTCCACGCTCGGCATGGCGGCTACGGCCTCGGCGTAACGGTCCCAGTCCTCGGTCAGGTCGGGGTAGAGGAGTAACCAGCGCCCGGCGCTCGCCGCCGGGGCGCGACCGAGCCAGGCCGCCTCGTAGAGGCCTCGGGCGTCCATGAAGGCCTCGTAGCGGCGGCGTATCTCCGCCCAGTCGCCCAGGGAGCCGCCGGTACCGGGCGGCAGGGCGTCGAGGGCCGGCAGGGCGGCGGCCACGGAGCGGGCGAAGCGGAGCGAGGCCGCCGCGGCGCTCGGCGGCACGACGGAGCGGAGGAACGGCGCCTCGGCGTTCTCAGCGAGGAGGGCCCTGGCGAAGAGCGAGCGCAGGGCCTTCGAGGAGGGGCGCCGCCTCTCGTCGCCCGCGAAGAGCTCGGCCTTGAAGGCGTCCCATCCTACGAAGCGCCGCGCCGGCAGGGCCCGCCGCCCGCTCGCCTCGAGCGCGGCTACCAGCGCCGAGGCGGCCGCGACCTCGCTCGGGAAGGCGAAGCGGACCTTCCCGTCATCCAGGCGGGATAGTATCTCGTCGAGGAAGCCCATCTACGCCCTGGCGAGGGCGGCCGTTATCTCCGCGACGTAGAGCCTATGGTAGTCGTCGTTATAGTGGCCCGCGAGCGATGGTTCGATGAAACCCGACGGATCGATATCCTGCTTATGGATGACGCGGCAGGCTAGCGTGAGGTCGGCCTGCTCGAAGCCCACGTAGCCCTTGCGTGGCTCGACGGGGCGCAGTCCCGTGAGGGCGGCCTTGTCCACGTCGCGGCCCGAGACCTTGCCGCAGGTAGAGAGCGCGTCGCGCCATTCCTCGCCGAAGAACGATAGCGTCAGGCAGCCGTGCCGCTCTATGAACTGGTAGGTATGCCTCGTGGGCCGCACGAAGACGAAGGCCACGTCGCGGTTCCAGAGGTGCCCGAGTCCGCCCCAGTTGGCGGTCATGGTGTTCCACGATGACAGGTCTCCGGCGGTGACGAGCATCCAGGTCTTCTGTATCTGGTCGAAGACATTGCCTTCCATTGCTCGGGGGCTGATCTCGTAGAATGCCATGCTAACGCTCCTTCTTGTCTGGGGTCTTGCTACGCTTGGTCGGCTTGGCCCCGGCCAGGAGCCCGTCGAGGCTCCAGCCCGCCGCCTCCGCCCCGTCCATGAGCGCCTTGGCGAAGTCGGACGCGGCCTTGGGAGCCGCGCCTCCGAAGCCGACGCGGGCCGCGAGCCCTAGGGCGGTCGCCAGGGCGAGCCGCTCGGCGCGTATCCATGCCTCGCCTCGCCACTCGTTGACGCCCAGGAGGGCGCGAGCCTCGTCGTCCGCCGCTATCATCGCGGCCACGGCCGCGGGGGCTCGCCGTAGCGTCATGCCGGGCTGGGCGCGTTCCTCGCGGAGGCGTCCTAGCGCTGCCACGGCGAAGCTCGCGGCGCGTTCGGCCTCTCCCCCCTCGACGCCCGCCTCCGCCAGCGCCTCGCGTAGCTTGCGCTCGAGTCCCCATGCCTTGGCCAGGGCCTCCGCCTCCCCGTAGGCCGGCTCCGCGGACGGCGCCGCGGCGTAGGCGAGCGGAACGAGGGATGCCAGGGCCGCGTAGGCTAGGCCGGCCTCCGGCACCGCGGCGAGGGCCTCACCGACAGTAGGCTCGTCGAGGGCGGCCAGGGCGGTACGGAGCGCCGAGGCACACGCGGTCGCGGCGGGGACCGTCGCGGCGGATGAGGCGGATGAGGCGGATGAGGCGGCCGGCAGGCCCGCCGTACGCCCGGCCTCCTGGACGAGCCTGCCGAGGGCGGTTTCGTCCAGGTCCCAGTCGGGACGCCACGCCGGGGCTCCTACGCGGCGCGTGAAGAACGCCGGGCCGAAGGCCTGGCGCCAGGCCGCGTAGAGCCCTTCCAGGGTCATGTCCTGGAGGGCCGCGGCCAGGTCCGGCACCCCGGAGCCGCCGAGGCGGCCTTCGAGCGCGGCGTAGGAACCGGAATCGTCATCCTCGATCTCCCTGACGTCCAGGAAGACCTGGCACTGGAAGCCCTCGAGCGCCACCGAGAGGCCTTCGCGGGCCAGCTCGTCGGAGCGGCGGAGATAGCGGAGCCCGCTCTTAGCCTCGGTCATGACGGCGAGGCGGCGCGGGCCGCCCCGAAGCCCGAGGCCCTCGGCCAGGCTGCGGGTCACGCCCGGCAGGAGTCCGTCGGCTCGCTTGTCGGTGAACGGGCAGGAGCGGCGTATCCGTCCCGACGTCCGTTCCCAGGCGTTATTGTAGATGACCAGGGCGCGCTCGTCGCCGTAGCCGTTGGAGTAGGCGAAGACGTTATCGTCCACCGAGCCGTCGTAGCGCGCGAGGTCGTAGAACAGGAAGAGGTCGACTCCCGAGAAGAGGTGGCGGCGCTTGAGGAGGGGCACTATCTCGCGCTCGTGGCGGGCCACCAGCTCCTCGTTCGGCCGCTCGTCCAGGTAGGCGCGGCGGTACTCCATGCCGTACTTCTCGGAGAAGCCCTCGAACTGGCCGTGGCCGAACATAGGCAGGCCGGGCATGGTCGCCATCATGGAACAGACCCCGAAGTAA
>CAZNNA010000133.1:7822-8895 GCA_964573825.1 uncultured Treponemataceae bacterium | reverse complement strand
ATATAGTAGTAGACCCTTAGAAAAGGGCAATTTCCGCATCGCGCGGGCCCCGGGCCGCGCTCGAGGGTTCGATGGTCAAGACCTTTCTCAACCTGTTCTGGTTAGCGCGCGGGGTACGCGTCTTCGCCCTGGTAGGGGAGAGCGGAACGGGCAAGAGCTTCCGGGCCAAGCTCGTGGCGCAGAAATTCAGCATTGACATGATCATCGACGACGGCCTCCTCATACGGGGGGACGCCATCATCGCCGGCAAGTCGGCCAAGCGCGAGAAGCTGTACATGGCGGCCGTCAAGACGGCGCTCTTCCACGACAAGGCGCATCGCGACGAGGTAGCCAAGGTGCTCCAGAAGACCCGCTGGAAGCGTATCCTCCTCATAGGTACCTCGGAGAAGATGGTCAGGATGATAGCGGAGCGCCTGCAGATACCCTATCCGGCCAAGATCATCAAGATAGAGGATATCGCGAGCCGCGAGGAGATAGACAGCGCCATTCGCTCTCGCAAGGTAGAGGGCAAGCACGTGATCCCGGTGCCCGCCATAGAGATCAAGCGCAGCTATCCGCGCATATTCTACGACAGCATCCGCGTGTTCCTGCAGCGGCGCGTGGCTCCGGGCGCCCTCTCCACGCCCAAGCTCTACGAGAAGTCGGTGGTCAGGCCCGAGTTCTCCAAGCGCGGACGCGTAGCCATATCGGAGTCCGCCCTCTCGCAGATGGTCATCCACTGCATAGACGAGTTCGACGATTCCATACGCATCCAGAAGATAACCGTGCGCTCGGATTCCCAGGGCTACCGCCTGACGGTCGTCATCGAGCTGCCCTTCGGCTCGCAGCTGTCGGGGCGCATCCATAGCCTGCAGCAGTACATCATCGACAATATCGAGCGCTATACGGGCATACTCATAGAAGAGGTGAACCTAGTCATAGATAGGTTCTCTAAGTAGGAGGTCGGGACGCGTTTGACAACGCGCCGGACGGGGTTTACGATACAGATACCATGGAGGGTACCATTGTGAAGAAACGTCTTCTCGCCGCGATCCTGGGCCTGGCCCTGATCGCGTCCGCGGGCGCGCAGGGAA
>CAZNNA010000133.1:5324-7722 GCA_964573825.1 uncultured Treponemataceae bacterium | reverse complement strand
TACTTCCGCTTCGACGAGTCGTCCCTCAAGGGGCACCTGACGGTCAGGAAATTCTCCGCCAAGGAGGGCTTCGACGCCTACCTGCGCAAGGTCATAGGCGAGACCAAGGATGACTTCGTCTACCTGCACTACCCGACGGTCGAGCGCTCGGAGCTGGTCATCTTCGCCAAGGCGAGCCTCGACGACTACGAGGCCTCGCTCGCCCACCAGGCCTTCGTGCAGTATATCAAGGCCTTCATTCCCGATCCTCCCCTCTGGCTGCGCGAGGGCTTCGCCGTGTTCTTCGAGCGGACCCGCATGGATCCGGTCGCCGGCGCCGTAGTCTACGCCGAGAACCAGGCCTGGCTCGAGACGGTCAAGCTCCTCAAGTCCCAGAATAGGCTCTACCAGGTCTCCGACCTGCTGTCCCTGTCGGCCGACGAGGCTCGCGCCGGGCTGGACGTCTTCTATCCGCAGTCCTGGGCCTTCGTCTCCTTCCTGCTTAACAGCGCGGATCGACGCTACAACCGCGTCGTCTGGGACGCCGTGGCTCGCCTCTCCCCCGAGGCCGGGCTCGACAAGAATCAGACCGCCGTCAAGGAATTCTTCTATAGGTGGCACGGCCGCGACGCTGTGGAGTCTGACTTCCTCGTCTACCTGGACGGCCAGAAGACCTTCGCGGAGCTCGTCACCTCGGGCGTCCGCTCCTACGGCGACAAGGACCTGGAGACGGCCTATAAGTCCTTTACCCAGGCCCTGGCCAAGAACGCCTCCAGCTATATCCCCCACTACTACCTGGGGCTCATAGCCTACGCCCGCGGCGACTACGCCCTGGCCGACGAGTACTACCTCAAGGCCCTCGGGCTCGGTAGCGACGCGCCCATCACTAACTACGCCCTGGGTATCAACGCCTACGCCTCGCGGCGCTTCGACGAGGCCCGGGCCTACCTGCAGAAGGCCATGGACGGCGATCCCGCCAAGTACCAGGACAAGGCCGGCGAGATCATAGCCCGCATAGCCAGCGACTCGGGCATGTAGACCTGAGGCTTCGCCGACTCCCTACGAAGGCCGCCCCCCGCGAACAGGGGGCGGCCTTTTTATCAGTAGCTTCTATACTGTTCATCTGTTTTCTATCTTGTTAATCCTGTAAGATTTATCATTCTTCCTTAGTGCCTTCCTTGCCGTTGTGTGGTCCCTGCAACATAGGCCTCTTCTCCGCGTCTCGGCGGCTCGCGCGAAATCTTGTACTAAGAATGCCTCGCGCAAAGACGTAGAGCCGCGGAGAAGACGCAGAAAACTCGACTTTCACGATATGTAGTCAATGTAAGAGAAACTCTATACAGCCATGTATCGCGGGTGGCCGGAGCATGGCGCGTCGGCGCGATAAGCGCCGACGTCCATGCGCAGGGCAGGCCCTGCGATACATGGTCGAAAGACTCTTCCTCTTTCTTTATAATCATTGTGGAGCCGCTCGAAAATATCGTAGAGTGTCTCTATGGATATCGCTGAACGATTGGAACTGCGCTTCATGCGCTACGTCGGGGTAGCCTCCCAGAGCGACGCCAAGGCTACGGCCCTGCCCTCGACCCCGGGGCAGGCGGAACTAGCGAGGTTACTGTACGCCGAGCTTCGAGGGCTCGGGGTGACGGACCTGACCATCGGCGATGACGGCATTGTGACCGCCGTGGTACCCGGCTTACCGGACCGGCCCAGGCTCGGTTTCGTGGCCCACCTCGATACCGTCGACGTCGGACTCTCCCCGGTCGTGCATGCCAGGAAGGTACGCTACGAGGGGCAGGATATCCTCCTCGACGAGAAGGAATGCATCTACTTCGACAAGGCGGCGTACCCGGAGATAGAACGCTACAAGGGCGACGATATCTTCTTCTCCGACGGTACGAGCGTCCTCGGCGCCGACGATAAGGCTGCCCTGAGCGTGGTGATGTGCGCCCTCGAGGCCGTGCTCGAGGAAGGGATACCGCACGGCGACCTCTTCATCGCCTTCGTGCCTGACGAGGAGATAGGGCTCAAGGGCGCCAAGGCGCTCGACCTCGGGCGCTTCGCGCCTGACTACGCCTACACTATAGACTGCTGCGAGCTCGGCGAGGTGGTCTACGAGACCTTCAACGCCGGGACCGCCTTCGTGGAGATAACGGGCGTGACGGCCCATCCGATGTCGGCCAAGGGCGCGCTCGTCAACCCCATCCTGGTCGCCCAGGACCTCATGGCCCTGTTCGATAGGCTCGAGACGCCCGAGCATACCGACGGCAAGGAAGGCTATATTTGGTTTAATCGTATAGCGGGCAATCAGGCTAGCGTATCGCTCCAGGCGTCGATACGCGACCACGACCTGGCCGGCTACGATGACAAGAAGCGCCGCCTTACGGATGCGGTCCAGGAGATAGGCCGGCGCTACCCC
>CAZNNA010000133.1:0-5314 GCA_964573825.1 uncultured Treponemataceae bacterium | reverse complement strand
TTCCATACGCATCGAGGACGTGTACGCCAACATAGCGAACCACGCCGACCGCTCGCACCCGGCCGTGGCCGCCATCTACGAGGCCATGGCCGAGCTCGGGATAGAGCCTAGGACCGTCGCCATGCGCGGAGGCACCGACGGCTCGGCCTTATCCGCCCGGGGCCTCGTCACGCCTAACTACTTCACCGGCGCCCACCTCTTCCATTCGCGCTTCGAGTTCCTGCCCATGAGCTCCTTCGTGGCGTCCTACCGCCTGACGAGGAGGCTCATCGAGAACGCGGGGCGGCGGGCTACGAGAGCAAAGAAAGGGGAAGAGGATTAACTAGCAATCATGGATCGCGGGTCCTGCCCTGCGCATGGCTTAATGAGCGCAAAGAAAGAGTAAGAGAAGTAGCAAGCAACCCTGGATCGCAGGGCCTGCCCTGCGCATGGGCATCGGCGAGGCGATCGCAAAGAAAAAGTATTATCCTAGCAACCATGGATCGCGGGGCCTGCCTTGCGCATGGTCATCGGCGCTTATCGCGCCGACGTACCATGCTCCGGCCACCCGCGATCCAGGGCTGTTTAGGATTCCTCTTTCATTGCTTCCATCTCATAAAAATCTATTTATCCTGTTCATCCTGTTTACTTTCTCATTCTTCCTTGGTGCCGTCGTGGCTTCGTGTGATCGTATCATTACGGGCTTCTTCTTGTAGGTGTTCGCGAGAGGGGATGAGGGCTCGTATTGTTACCGATTAGCCACTTCGATGGATAAGCCGTCGTAGGCGGGGCCTGCGGGGAAGGGTAGGCCCGCCTCGTCGCAATAGGCCTGCAGCTCGGCGTGGGACAGGTCGTGGCAGACGTGGGTCAGGAGCAATCTCGCCGGGCGCAGCTCGCGAGCCAGGGCGAGCGCCTCGTCCACCGATAGGTGGGTCGGGTGAGGCCGGAGCCTGAGCGCGCCGAGCACGAGCAGGTCCAGGCCGCGAAGCGCGAGCCTGGTCGCCTCGGGCATGGACGAGCAGTCGGTCGCGTAGGCCAGGCCGCCGAGCCTGTAGCCGAGGATCCGCCGTTCGCCGTGCATGAGCGGGAAGGGCTGGACGACGACGGAGCCTACGCGTATCGACGCCGGCAGGGCGCCGGTCCCGCCGGACCCGTCGACATCGATGAGTTCCAGCCGAGGCTTGCCCCCGCCGGGCTGGCCGTGGGAGAAGGCGTACGAGAAGCGGTGGCGTAGCTCGGCCACGTCCAGCCCCGAGGCGTAGACCGGTAGCCGCTCAGAGCGAGTCAGGGGGCGCACGTCGTCCAGCCCGTGTACGTGGTCGGCGTGGGCGTGGGTGACGAGGAGGGCGTCGAGGCCGGTCAGGCGCGCGGCGAGCGCCTGGAGCCTGAACTCGGGTCCCGCGTCGATGAGGATACGCTCGCCGCTGTCGCCCGTCGCCAGGAGCGAGGAGCGGTAGCGCGTATCGTTCGGGTCGGACGACGAGCATACGGGGCAGGGGCAGCCGAGTACCGGTACGCCGTGGCTTGTGCCGGTTCCCAGGAAACGGATCCTCATCGGAGAAGGGGCGGGTCGAAGGCCGGCGCGGCGGGCATGCGTACGAGCTTGACGAATTCGTATCCGCGCCCCAGGAGCGACGCGAAGGCCGTCTCCGCCGCGCTCTCGAAGACGGTCACCCTGAAGACGCCGTCGTCGTCGAAGTACGGGAAGAGGGCCGCGACGTGGTAGTAGCGTCTCAGGCGGGGCGGCGCGGCGTCCCGCGCGTTGAACTGGGCCAGGTAGAAGCGCCCTGGCTCGCGCGAGGCGAGCAGGAAGAGCGCGGCCTTGAGCCCGCGTACGTCCAGGCCCGCGTCGTCGAAGTTATCGGCGTACGGCTCGTAGGCGGAGCCCCCGTTCACGGGCGCCGCGTCCTTGACCCGCAGGGCGAAGGGAGCGTCGTCCACGTCGTTGGATAGGGGCGAGCGATCCTGGAGCGATGGGTAGAAGGCCGCCCAGGTAGCCTTGGCCAAGGCCCGCGACCAGTCGAGCCCGAAGAACGGATCGAGCCGTTCCTCGTAGCCCTCGGTGAAGGACGAGCCGCGCCATTCGATCATGCGTTCCTTGAGCGAGGCCACCGAGAGGTACTCCCCGGTCAGCGGCTTCAATAGGCCGTCCACCAGCCACTTGGCGAAGCCGGAGCAGTTGAGCCCGGCCGGCTCGGCCTGGCTCGCCAGCGTGGCTATGAGCACGGCTCGGCCGTCGCGGTCCACGGCGCCGTCGTCAGCGTAGCGTAGCTCCGGGAGCCGCTCCCGAACCGCGGCCTCGAGCCCCCTGAGTTCCCGGTAGAGGGCCGGGTCCGGGGAGAAGAGTTCCCAGTCGACGATGTCGGCGGTCAGGCGCCGTAGCCGCGAGAAGGGCGAGCGAATCAGCTCCTCGAAGGAGAGCGGAACGAGCACCTCGCGGTAGAGGACGCCTCCGTAGGTCACGACGTCGAGCCTCGTGCGCGTCCCGTGGGGGTAGACCCTAGCGAAGGTCCCCGGGTCGGAGCGCAGGAAGACCTTGGCCTGCAGGAACGAGCCGTCGATCGACGAGCGCTTGATGATCCAGGAGCCCTGGGCGTAGCTCGGGTAGGCCCCGGCGCGCTCCGGCGAGACGATGACGTAGATCGCGTCCGCTCCTCGCTCGGTCGAGACGGACCAGGAACCCCAGGCGTTCCGCTTGGTAACGGGCTTGAAGGTCGAGAGGGCGTCCCTCGGGGCGGCTAGGAGGGCGTCCCAGAAGGAGCGGCGTATGTCGTCGCTCTCCGCCATCGCCGCGACTGGCGCGTCCCCTGGCAGGGACGGCCAGGCCTCGGCCGCGCCGGAACCCTGGGCCCAGGCCGCTCCGCGAGGGGAGATCGAGAGGAGCGCGAGGGCCGCGACGATGGCGCGGCCGATCGGGGTGTAGCTCGTTTGCGTCATCCCTTTCCTTATCGGCATCGAGGCGCGCGGCCCTTGAGCCCGAGCGCCTCGGCGCCGATAGACAGAGGGATAACGTCTCGTAAGGATGGTCCATGTCCGGTTTACCACGCACCAGGCGCTTCTTCTCCTCCCTCGGCATCGCGACGCTAGCGGCTCTCGCGAGCCTCGGCTCTAAGGGCGGATTCGTTCCCGTCGTAGCGGATTCCATGCATCGCGGCGCCCTCTCGGGTCCCTCCATGGCCGCGGAGGCCGCTTCCGGCGAAGGCGCGGTAACCGGCGCCGGTAACGCCGGGGAGCCCTATAGGCTCTTCCCCGCGGCGTTATCGAGCGGCGCGCCTGAGCGGCCCCGGGCGCCGTTCGGGCCCGGCATAGCGTCCGCCGAGCCGAGCCGCGACGAGGCCAAGGCCTCCGAGCGACTCCCCGTCCTGGCGGGCAACCAGGTGCTCGCCTTCTACGGTAAGCCCGGCGCTCCGAGCATGGGCATACTCGGTGAGTACACCAAGGAGGCGTTGGCGCCCCTGCTCGAGGGCTACGCGCGACTCTACGACGACGTCAACGGCCCGCTCGGGGTGGTACCGGCCTTCTACCTAATCTTCGGTACCTGCTGGCCCGAGGGCGAGATTGGCAAGCTGAGGCAATCCGTCGTGGAGTCCTATATCGAGTTCGCCGCCAGCCGGGGTTGGCTCGTCTTCCTGGATCATCAGCTCGGAAAGTACGGGGTCGAGGAATCTGTTCGCTCGATGCTGCCCTTCCTGCGCTATCCCAACGTTCACCTGGCCATCGATCCGGAGTGGCGAACGCGGAAGCCCATGCAGGAGATAGGCTCCATTAGCGGCGCCGAGCTCAACGCGGCCCAGGGCCTCGTCGAGGAGTACCTGCGAGAACAGGGGCTGCCCGGCGTACGCATGCTGGTGGTGCACCAGTTCAAGCCGAGCATGATACGCGACGCAGGCACCGTCAGGGCGGATTTCGACCGGGTGGTGCTCGTGCACACGGCCGACGGCTTCGGTTCCCCGGCCCTCAAGCGCAACGCCTACGCGGTCAACGCTCGCCTAACCAACATGCCCGTCAAGGGCTTCAAGCTCTTCTTCGAGTCCAAGGTGGTGGGGGCCGGTTGGGATTCCCCCCTCATGCTGCCCCAGGACGTCATGGCCCTCGATCCGGCGCCGCTCGTGGTCATGTATCAGTGACCGGACGCTGAATGTAACCGGCCTGCGCGGCATTGTATTCTAGTATGCGGTTTTACGGTACCATAGGATCGGGCGGTAAGCTTCCGCCAAGGAGAGCCCAGCGATGACAGCCAAAAGGATATGCCTAGCCGTAGCGTGCGCTATCGTCTTCTCGACGACGCCCGCGGTAGCCTACGATCCTCCGCCCGGGGCGGAGACGGTCATGGCGCTCGCCTCGCCGGCCATGGCGGCGGGCGGCTGGTCGGCGGCCTCGCTCGAGTCGCCCATGGCCGACCTGGCCAACCCGGCTTCCTCGGGACTCCTCCAGCGCACGACCTTCGACCTGAGCTACGCGGGGCTCGCGGGGCTCGGCGCCGAGACCGGCTGGGGCCACGTCGTCAACCTAGGCATAGCCGTGCCTCAGCCCTACGGCGTCTGGACGGGCTCCCTGGGCCTGCTTTCCTCGCCTTTTACCGCTAGCCTGCCGCTCGGGACCGTGGTTAACGCCCGAGTCGGCATGGCCAAGGACCTCTATCCTAACATCCTCGTCGGGGCGGCCGTCGACGGCCAGCTCGGCAGCAACGGCGGTTTCGGATGGGGCCTCGGCGCCGACCTGGGCATACTGGTGCGCTCCGGCGACCTCGGCTTCCTAAGGGACTTCGCCTGGGGCGTGTCGTTCCGTAACCTGGGCAAGGCCTTCACGGCGCCCGGCGCCGCGGGCATATCGGGCTCCTCCGGGGCGACCGTGACCGGCTACGACTCTCCCTTTACCCCTCAGGTCGGCGCGTCCGCGGACCTGCTGCCGGCCAACGCCGCGGCCCTCCGCCTGCGCGCCAACGCCGACCTGTTGTTCCCCACCTTCCAGAACGCTGTATTCGCAGCGGGCCTACGCCTGGACTGGAAGGACGTAGCCTTCCTGCGGCTCGGTTGGGACTTCAACCTCCGCGAGGCCATATCCGGCGTGGACCAGGGGCTCCTGCCGAGCGTCGGCCTAGGCGCCTCCTTCGCCATCGATAGGCCGGCCGACGACTCTATCATCTCCAAGGCCGGCCTCGACCGCTCGGAGATACGCCCGACCCTGGCCGCGAAGCAGCTCCCCGGCGGCGTATGGGCCTTCGGGGCCGGCGTCAACGTACCGGTCGGCGTCATCGATAAGACGCCTCCCGTCATAACGATCGACTACCCGGCCTCTGCGTACGATGCCTACTATATCAGCCCCAATAACGACG
>CAZNNA010000132.1:836-8937 GCA_964573825.1 uncultured Treponemataceae bacterium | reverse complement strand
ACTCCAGCGGCTCGAGGCGCCTGCGCTATGAGGCGCCCGATCCGGTCCCCCGTTGCTTGCCGCGGATCGCGCGGGCGGCCAGGCCGACGAGGCCGGCGATGAGCACCGATAGGCCGAGGACCAGCATGAATAGCCTGGCGATGATCAGGCCCATGCCTTGCTCCAGCCCCCTGCCGAGGAATATCTCCAGCAGGCCCAAGGCCGCGCCGGCCGTCGCCAGGACGGCCGGCAGGCGGCCCGTCGACGGCGGCTTCCCGTGACCGAGGGGCTCCGTTCGGCCTTGGTGCGTATCGTCAATCATAGGCGCTCCTTGCTATCGCGGGGGCGCGTCCGGCCGCGCCAGGTGACGACAGTATCGAATCGCACGTCGCCGTTGTCAACGGAAATAGCCCGCGACCGCCTGGCGGGCATGGAGGGAAGCATATGGCAAGGTTCGTCTACCTAGACAACGCGGCGACGACGTGCGTCGATCCCGCCGTATTCGAGTCGATGAAGCCGTATTTCTGCGCCCAGTACGGCAATCCCATGACGTCCGGCCATTCCGCCCTCGGAGAGGCCGCGAGACGGGCCTTAGAGACGGCTCGCTCCGAGGTGGCAGCCCTCATCGGCGCCGACCCGCGACGCATAGCCTTCACGAGCGGCGGGACCGAGTCCGACAACTGGGCCGTCAAGGGAACGCTCGAGAAGGCCCTGGAGAGGGCCGGCGCTCGGCCGGCGCACGTCGTGACCTCCGCGTTCGAGCATCCCGCCGTGACGGCGAGCGTGGATGCCATGAGGCGGCGAGGCGTCGAGGCTAGCTACCTACGCGTAGGGCAAGGCGGCGTGGTTGACCCGGACGACCTGCGAAAAGCCATGAGGCCGACTACGGCGCTCGTCTCGGTGATGCATGCCAATAACGAGGTAGGGACTATCCAGCCGATAGCCGAGCTGGCCGCCGTCGCCCACGAGGGAGGCGCCTTGCTCCACGTGGACGCCGTGCAGACGGCCGGCCATATTCCCGTTGATGTCGACGCCCTCGGGGTGGATTTCCTCAGCCTCTCTGGCCATAAGTTCAACGGTCCGAAGGGCGTCGGCGCGCTGTACGCCCGGGACTGGGACTCGCTCTATCCGTTCATGGACGGCGGCGCGCAGGAATGGGGCGGACTGCGGGGGTCGACGCATAACGTGCCCGGAATCGTTGGCCTCGGGACGGCGGCTCGCCTCGCGGCGCCGAGGGCTGCCAACGATGCGCGTCGCGTCGCCATTCTCCGCGACCGCTTGTTCACCACCCTGTCCGCGAGGATTGACCGCCTGCGGATCAACGGGGACCAGTCCAAGAGGGTTCCCCATATCCTCAACGCGCGGTTCCCGGGCGTCGATAACGAGAGCCTCCTCCTGGCCATGGGCGAGGCGGGCATACTGGCGGCGGCTTGCTCCGCCTGCCACTCGGGGAGGAACGCGGTATCGCCGACGCTCGCGGCGATGGGGCTCGGCGAGGCCGATGCCAGGTCCTCCCTGCGGCTCTCCCTAGGCTACCAAACGACCGCCGAGGACGTGGACTACGTGTGCGGAGTGCTTCCCGGGCTGGTCCGGCTGCTTCGCTCGAGGGCCTAGGAGCGAAGCTAGACCCCGACCCAGCACTCGATCTGCCGTGAGAGGAAGTCCTCCACCGGTATGCCCCCCTCCCCGATGACGAGGTGGCGGTCGCAGCCGAACGTCGCCTTGAAGACATCGGCGCCGGGCCTGGCGTGCGGCGTACGGCCGCTCTTGATCTCGATGGTGATAAGCCTCCCGCAGGCCTTGACGACGAAGTCGACGTAGTAGTTCCCCTCGCGCCAGTAGTACAGCTCGCATCGCCCGCTCGCGGCCTCGTTGGCGAGATGGGCCCCGATGGCCGACTCCACGAGGCTGCCCCAATACTCGCTATCGCGCCTGGCCTCCTCGAAGGGCCTGCCCCTCTCGGCGACCATGAGGGCGTTATTCATTACCTGCAGCTTAGGGCTCGAACCCCGCTTCCGCTTGGCATCGCCGGAGAATTTCGGGATTATGGCCACGATGCCGGCGTCGGCCAGCAGCTCCAGGTAATGAGCGAGGGTGGTCGTGTTGCCCGCCTCCCTGAGATGGCCGAGCATCTTCGTATACGAGATCACCTGGCCGGAGAAGCGACACGCCAGCTGGAACTGACGGCGAAGCAGCGAGGGCTTGTACACCCGCGATAGCAGCAGGACGTCGCGGGAAATTGTGGTGTCTATCAAGGAGTCCCGGACGTAGCGGAACCAGCTACCGGAATCTGTCGCTAGGCCGGCGGCCCCGGGATAGCCCCCGTAGAAGACGTATTGATCGATGTTCCACCCGAAGGCGTCCCTCATCTCCGGGTACGACCAATGCCTTAGGTGCAGTACCTCGTAGCGGCCCGCTAGGTGCTCGTCGAGGCCCTGGAGGATGATCGGCGGAACCGATCCGAGCAATAGGACTCGTAGGCCCAGGCCCGTCGCTGAATCCTCGTCCCATAGCCTGCGAACGGTATCGGCCCAGTCGGGGATCTTCTGTATCTCGTCGAGGGCCAGGAGCCCGTCGCTGTTGTTCCTGGCGGTCTCCAGCCTCGCGGCGGCCCATTGGCTCACTATCCATTCCGTGCCGTGCAGGACGCTCTCGTCGGCGCTGGCGTAGTGGAACGGTATACCGAGCTTTGGCCCGACCTGCTGCGCGAGCGTCGTCTTGCCGACCTGTCGCGGGCCCGAGAGAACGTGTATGCATTGTCGCTGTTTTCGAAGGCAATCGGCAAGCTTGACTGCTTGAGGTCTATTATAACCACCCGATAGTGCATTCCACTGCGTGGACTGGTGGATCATGCTTACGTACCCCATGAGACTGAAGGATTATGCTGTAGTCGTTGAGCCCTGCGAGCCGCCATGTGTAATCCTCAGCGTTGCCGGCAACAGACCTTTCTAAATATACTGTTTTACGTATCGTCTTGTCTATAAATACTATACTATTTGCGTTGTTTATCTCGATTCCGGCTAGGGATCCGATCATCGACGGGCGAGGGGCGGCGAGCACGGGACTGCGTGCCCTTTCATCGCCGCTATTTGTCTCGCGGGCATTCCTGCCCTATACTGCCTAAGGTAACGGAGGAACCCGATGCTCTATCGATCCGGCGATTCGCGTCTCACTGGGGTGGCCGTACCGCTCGCCGCCATCAGGACCGAGGGAGGATGGCGAGTCGGCGAGTTTCCCGACCTCGCCGTCTTCGCGCGGCTCTGCGCCAAGCTAGGGGCCGGTCTCGTCCAGCTCCTGCCGGTCAACGACTCGGGCGGCCAATCCTCTCCGTACTCCGCCCTCTCGGCCTTCGCCCTTCACCCGCTCTACGTTCGGGTCGCCGACCTACCCGAGGCCGCCCGAGCCCCCGAGGTCCAGGCAGCCCTGGAGCGCTTCGCCGCCGAGGCAGTCCCGGGCGAGCGCTTCCCGTACGACGAGTGCCTGCGGGTCAAGCTCGAGGCGCTCAGGGCCGTCTACGCGGCGGCCGAGAAGGGCATAGCCGCAGATCCGGGCCTGGCGGCCTTCGAGCGGGAACGCCCGTGGGTCAGGCCCTACGCCGTCTTTAAGCGCCTCAAGGCCGCCAACGGCGAGCGTTCCTGGAAGGAGTGGCCCGCGCATCGAGACCCGACGCCCGAGGAACTGGACGCGCTCTGGGAGGATCCCGAGGCGAGGAGCGAGCAGCGCTTCTACGCCTGGGTCCAGTACCGGGCGGCCGGGCAGTTCTCCGAGGCTGCGCGTACCGCGACCGGGCTCGGGCTAGAGCTCCTCGGTGACCTACCCATACTGCTCAACGAGGACTCCGCCGACGTATGGGCCGATCGCGCCTACTTCGACCGGAGCATGAAGGCGGGAGCCCCGCCGGATATGTACTCGGCGTCGGGTCAGAACTGGGGCTTCCCCCTATATGACTGGGAGGCCATGGCCGGCGATGGCCACTCGTTCTGGCATGCGCGCATAACCGAGGCCGATCGCTACTACTCGGCCTACCGTATTGACCACGTCCTAGGCTTCTTCAGGATATGGGCCCTGGGCGAGCGCGAGGAGACCGGAAGCCTCGGCCGCTACGTACCCGGGCCGCTCCTTTCGGTCGATGAACTGCGCGCTGCAGGGTTCTCGGCGGAGCGCCTGCGCTGGCTATCGGAGCCCCATATATCTGGGTCCGAGCTACGCGCCGCGCTCGGCGGTACCGACGCCGGAGGCGCTGACGCAAGAGTTTCAGGAGCAGAAATCTCGATAGGCCGGGCCCTCGATCGCATCGGCGACGAGGATCTCTTCCTCTTCAATGGATCTATCCGCGGCGAGGCCGATATCTCCGCCCTCGGGTTGAGAGAGGCCGCGGCGGCCTTCCTCAAGGAGCGCTGGCGCGATCGAGCCCTCCTGCCCGCCGGGGACGGGCTATACGCTCCCGCCTGGACCATGAGGGAGAGCCGAGCCTGGGCCAGCCTCTCCGAGGCGGAGCGCGAGGCCTTGGGAAGCCTCGCCTCGGCGCGAGCCTCCGAGGCTGAGCGCGGCTGGGCGCTCAGGGGCCGAGAGCTCCTGTCCATGCTCAAGGCCGCCTCGGGCATGCTGCCCTGCGCCGAGGACCTCGGTGCCGTGCCCGACTGCGTGCCAAAGGTACTGGCCGAGCTCGGCATCCCCGGCCTGCGCGTGCCCCGCTGGATGCGCCGCTGGAAGGAACCGGGCCAGCCCTTCGTCGCCCTGGACGAGTACGACGAGCCGTCCGTCTGCACGCCGAGCGTGCACGACACGTCGACGCTACGGGCCTGGTGGGACTACGAGGAGGGCCGCGACGGGTTCGCGGCCGCCTACGCGCCGTCCCTCTCTCCCGTACCGGCGCGCCTCGGAACGGAGGACGAGCGAGTCCTCCTATCGGCCTTGGCTCGCTGCCCCTCGCGCCTCTTCGTCGTCCAGCTCCAGGATCTACTGGACCTCAGCGATCGGTATCGCTCTCCCGACCCGAGGGCCGATAGGGTCAACGTACCGGGAACCCTGGATAGCTTCAACTGGACCTGGCGCATGCCGGCCGCATCGGAACGCCTGGAGGCCGACGAGGCCTGGGGCGCTATCGCCAGGGCCGCGACGCGCCGATAATTCTATACATGGGAATAGCATCGAAGGCAGGACAGCCCCTAACCCTCGTAGCCGTGGCGTTCCGCGAGGCGGCGGGCGCCGAGCGGCTCGCCAGGGAGATCCGCGCCAAGGCGCGCGATGCCGAGGTGATCGCGCTCGTAAGCGACCGCGCGCTCCGCGAGGCCGCCGCGTCCGCCAAGGCTCGCCGCGTCGATATCCTCGTGGCCGACGATCCTTCCGCCTCCGCCTTCGTCGCCCTCTGCCCGACCGAGAGCCTGCCCGTCATAGGCGTACTCGGCGCCGGCCCGGCGTCGGACGCCTTCACCCGCATCGGGGAGGGCGCCGGCCCGGAGCGATACTCCCCCGCGGCGCTATGGGTCGCCGGGGCAGTCTCCGGCATAGCCAGGGGACTGCCATGCTCGGGAGTAGTGGCCGAGTATAGCCGACGCTACGAGGAGCTGGTGCAGGCCCTGCCCGATATCGTCTACGAGCTCGACGTAGACGGCGTCATTACCTTCGTCAACGATTCCGTGTCCATCATAGGCTATAGCCCGGCCGAGCTCGTAGGCAAGCATTACTCGGTGCTCCTGCACGACGACGACGCCGCCGCCGTCGATCGCGACCGCGTACTGCCGGACTTCGCCGGCTATCGGACCGGCCTCGCCCTGAGCCCCAAGCTGTTCAACGAGCGGCGGGGCATTGACAGGCGAACGACTGACCTGGAGGTACGGCTCAAGCGCAGGCCGGGCTCGGCCGGCCAGGCCCAGGACGTGATAGGCTCGGTCATATCCTACGGCGAGGTCTCGTCGGCCGGCGAGTACTCGCGCGACGGCGAGGGAGAGTTCAAGGGCTCGGTCGGCATCATCCGGGACGTGACCCTGAGGCGCAAGTCCGAGGAGATGCTACGCAAGCTCTACCAGGCCGTCGACCAGCTCGGCGCCTGCGTCTTCGTCCTCAACCACGCCTTCGAGGTGGAGTACGTCAACCCGGCCTTCTTCATGCTGACCGGCTTCGCCCCTCCCGACGTCATAGGGCGTAGCGTGTTCCGGTTCTTCGCCTTCTCGCCCGATAAGGCGGAGCGCATGGGCTCCCGTATCCACGACGGTTTCGAGACGCGGGAGGAGGTGCTCGTGCCCCGGGCGGTCGGAGGCCAATTCTGGGCCGCCTTCTCGCTGGCCCCGGTGAGGACGCCTTCCGGCGCGATTACGCACGCCATAGCCATAGTCGAGGACGTAAGCGCCCGCAAGGCCATGGAGGAATCGATACGGAGCGCTCGCCGCGACGCGGAGGAGGCGAGCCGGGCAAAGTCGAAATTCCTCTCGAGCGTAACCCACGAGCTCAAGAATCCCATCGTGGGCATCCTCTCGGCCGCCAGGCTCCTCGAGCTGGAGCGGGCCGACACGCGCTCGGCCACGATCATCGAGAATGCCGAGGTACTACTCGAGGTGCTCAACGGCATCCTGGACTACGTCCGCTCGGAGAACGTCGAGGGCGCGGTCCAGCGCCTCTCCTTCCCCCTCGGGCCCTTCCTGGAGCGGACCTGCTCGCGCTATAGAGTCATCGCCGAGTCCAAGGGCTTGGCGTTCTCCTTGCTCGCGCCCGAGGGAGAGACGGTCGAATCCGATCCCGATCGCCTGCAGCGAGCGCTGGAGATACTGGTCGACAACGCCGTGCGCTATACCGATAGCGGAGCGGTGGAGGTGGCGGCTTCGGTAGAGCGACGCGACGGCAACGTCCCGCACCTGCGCGTTCGCGTCGCCGATACCGGCTCCGGTATATCGCCGGATGAGCGGGACGCCGTCTTCCGTCCGTTCTCATCTAGCGATGCGGCAAGGCGGACGACCGGCCGATCCGGCGGCGCGGGCCTGGCCTTGGCGAAGAACATCGTCATGGTCCTCGGCGGCGAGATACGCCTGGAGAGCGACCGAGGCAAGGGTAGCGTGTTTACCGTCGTCATGCCGGCTTCCGCGCCCGTCAGCCCCGTATCCGTAGCCGATAGGCGCTATTCTCTGCTCATAGTCGACGATAACGAGGTCTACCTCGAGTACATGCATACGCTCGTGGAGAACCGCGGCTACAGGGTTCACCGCGCCGGCGGCGCGGCGGCGGCCTTCCGCGTGCTCGAGACGCGCTACGTCGACGCCGCCATCCTCGATATCCAGATGCCCGGCTATTCCGGCATCGAGCTGGCCAAGGCGATTCGCGCCTACGCGGGCGCGAAGTACTCGCCGAGCATGCCGCTCTTCGCCATGACGGCGCAGGACGATACCGCCCTCGAGGCCGAGCCCTCCTTTAACCGCGTCTTCCAGAAACCGACCGATATATCGGCCCTATCGGCCGCGCTCGACGAGGCCATGGCGGCCAGGGAGCGCGAGTCAAGCATGGCGCTCGCCTCGGCGGGCATAGGCCGGGCCGGGGCCATGTCGCGGGTGAGGCTGGAGGCGGAGGCGTCGATCTCCGCGCTATCGGTGGCTCTCTCGGGGACGAGCGACGCCAGGGTGGATATCCGCGCGGAGGCGGCTGCCCTCGAGTCGGTGTTCCAGCGATTCGCCTGCAAGAGCGGCCTCGAGCTCGCTAGGCTCTTCATCGAGCATTACCCCGACGAGGACAAGACGGTCCTGTCGGGGCTCCTCGCGAGGATGAGCCGTATCGTGGACGCGGGGCTACGATCGATAGAGGCGACGAGCGGAAACTAGGGCGCCCGCGTGGAAAACCGCGTTCCATTATTCCCTGGTTCTTTGTATCTATTGACATTCTTTATCGTTTTCTGTATGTTAGTTCCAACATCGACGCAGGGTAGAGCAGTTGGCAGCTCGTCGGGCTCATAACCCGGAGGTCGTAGGTTCGAGTCCTACCCCTGCTATAAAGAAGAAACCGCACGCACGTGCGGTTTCTTCTTTTTTAACCAGCGGGGTAGGACTCTTCCCCTCGCCGCGAGCCGGCGAGGGGAAGAGTCGTCCTAGGAGCGGAGCGAGGGTCTGAAGGCGGGCCTGCCAAAAAAAAAAAAAAACAG